>NZ_JBQKUM010000144.1:0-3976 GCF_054968605.1 Pseudoalteromonas sp. G5_S1_14_S5
TAAAAATATGTTGCAGAAGATATGAATGTTTGTTAAAAACTTTAATGACATTTTTATCATCAAGGCGGCTGACTCATCGTGCAAATGCAACATTGTCACTGAAAATACAAAGTCTAGTTCCATACAAGGTTATCCTGCAGAAATCAAACGTTGGGTACCACTAACTTTAGATTTATAGGTTTAATATGAACATCCTCAAATCACACCTTAAACGCGCATTCAACCTTGTTATCAGCTGTCTGATTCTATTGAATGTTTTTGTTTTTGATGCACAGGCCGAAGGTACTTATGAACGGTTGCGGGACTCACCGTACCAGATCTCTGACTTAGAAGGTAAGTTAGACCTTTCGCGATTAAGTTATGATAATGAAAATGAAAAAGTTTTCTCGCAGCTTATGTGGCTGTGGACTGATAACGGATGGGGGCCAAGGTTGGTCGTAGGACGTAAATCAAGGGACTTCGATGATGTCTGTGAAGAGTGCAATTACCCCTTTGCCATTCGTAACCCTGTGTTGGTGGGATATTATTCTAATGTCTTTGATAAATTCAATGAGGATCACGCCATTACTTGTACACCACATTTCAAATACAAAGGACAGGACGATTCTGTAAAAATCGCTTTTGACTTATTTGTTTTGGATTTGGGTAGCATCGTCGAACCAGAGTGTGCATCATCATACCAGTTTAGTGGACAATTGGAATACAATGAAGACCGTGGATATTATTACGAAATTATGGTCAATATAGGTTTAGACGGATATACATTTATAGACGAATTCGGCGGTTTTGTTCAAAGGTGGGTCCCGAAGCCTTTTAATGAAAATCATTATCACCAACTTTTCATGGGAGTAATGAAAGATGGCTCTAAATCTCCTAGTGATGTTAATACCAAACTAACAATCAAGCATCTGTGCGCTCGGGTGGAGTGTGAGCAACCTCCCCAAAATTTTTGGGTAAAGTTTGAAATAGACAATGACCGCGACGGGCTGATTGCTGGTATTGACTTGGATGATTTCAATCCTGACCTAGATTTCAGCATTGACACTGATTACCAAGGACATCAAATAACTGGCGGGGATCTCACCATTTCAAGTCTATCGTCCGCTTTGTATAACTTTCCTCAGGTTAACATTCTTCAACAAAACGGTTCGTTTGCACCGTTAATTAATTTACCCCAAATCTCAACTCATGGAAGAATGGTTGTAGTCGATTCTGCGGCGACTTGGGACGCACCTGGTTCAAAGAGGGCGTCCAAAGTAATTTATAATGGTAATGAAGAAGCGACCGTTGAACAATGGAAAACCTTGCGTTTTATTTACCTAAACGGCAGTTGGCAAAGAACGGATGCACGAGTTAGTGACAACTGCATGCTCTTATACAGTGAGGAGGGTTTCTCAGGTTCAATGTGGCAATATTGTGCAGGCCAGTCCGAAAGTGGTCCTGGTAAGCTTTGGAATGATAATATTGAGTCCTTTATTGTAGGCGACAATAGTGTTGCAGAATTCAATATGGACCCTTACCGATTTGGTCAAGAGCTTTATTTAGGTTTAGGTGGATATCCATCTCTTCCAGTCCATGGTGGAATCTCCTACATTAGGGTTAAAGACAAACTCACCCATATTAATGATCATCAAAATCGGGCCCTGCACGCTAATAATGCAAATTGCGCAACTGTGTATAGTGGTGTTGACTTCCTTGGAGCCAAGGCAGAGATTTGCACTTCCAGGGGAGAAACGGCAGAGCTGAATGTATTAGAAACCGATTTATGGCCAAAAGATGCGTTAGCCTACGGGATTAAATCCTACTCTGTAGGCTTAGGAGCCGTATTAGTATCGGATGATCCAAATGGGGTCACCGCTCCTCGTGGTTCTTTCTCTGACGGAACCTATTCTGGTGGTGCGACCAGTGTACAAGTACGGCTCTTTAAGGACCATCTAAAGAACGAGCAAAACTCAGTCGGAAGTGGTTGTGCAAAAATTTACAGTAAGGCTGATTATACTGGACGGAGTTGGCGGCTTTGTCTTGACCGTGCACAAGAAATTACCTCGTTCAGTGGTCACGGCAAAGATTGGAATGACAAAGTCCGTTCCATCATTGTTGGCTCGGGCATGGCCAAGAATGACTTTACGGTGAAGTTATTCGAACATGTAGAAGCTTCAAACACTATATTGGAAGTAAATCAGGGGAGTACGATTGAGAGTCTTGAATCCAACGCAAACCACGTATCCAATATTCAATTTGTCGTTAACCTAGATCGAGATGATGACGGACTTCCTAATAAGGTTGACGACGATCCCGATAGTAGATTTATCACTGTTGACCAAGACAATGACGGCATCGATGCAAGACATGATAAGGACGATAATAATCCTGATTGGGCGGTCAGCCTTAACCCTAACGCCTTTGATTTTCAAATCAAGGGAGGATCGGTTCTTGAGAAATGGCAAAATCGTGAGGCAGGCGCCAAAATTGTTGAGATAGAAATTGATTATGGGCCTAGTATCACCCTACCCGATAACGTGCCTAATGGAACGATTTTCATTTTTTTTAGAAAAGGATGGGATAGCGGGAGCTTTAATAGAACAGTTAAATATAACAATACATCAGTTGTCATTGATGGAGATCGTGTAAAACATTTTTTCATTTACAAAAATGGAAGTTGGACTTTCTCTGATGAAGATAGGGACGGAGATGATGTTCTAGACATTTTTGATGCCTTTCCTGATGATGGAAAGGAGTGGATTGATAGCGACAAGGATGGTGTTGGCGACAACTCAGATGCCTTCCCTTTTGATCCAGATATGACGAGCTTAGTCGATACCATCGGTCCCGATTGTGCCAAAATATATAGTCAGCCAAATTTTACTGGACAGAGTTGGCAACTTTGTTTAGATCGTGCTCTCGATATTACTTCGTTTAGTGGTCACGGCAAAGATTGGAATGACAACGTCGGCTCTATCATTATTGGAAAGGGCATAGCCAAGAATGACTTTGTGGTGAAGTTATTCGAAGATGTAGAAGCTTCAAACACTTTGGGTGAACTACATAACGGGACTATCACTGAGAGCCTTGAATCCAACGCAAACGGGGTATCCAACATTCAGTTTGTCGTTAATCTAGATCGAGATGATGACGAATTTCCTAATAACGTTGACGACGATCCCGATAATGCACTCATCACCGTTGACCGAGACAATGACGGCATCGATGCGAGACATGATAAGGACGATAATAACCCTGATTTTCATGACAGCTATCGCAACGATTCATCTGATTATACTGGGCATTTCAACCCCTTTTTGGGGTGGGACCATTTACTGCAAGATGGCAGCAAAAAACTTGTAATCGAAATTCCAAACTCCCAAAATGATGGGACTTTGACCCTACCAAACAATGTAGCTGATGGAACTATCATCACTTTCGTAAAGGCTAAGGGATCTTACGGTCATAAAAATATAACCATTATTTATAGTGGTAACAAAACGTTCTTCACGCACAACACCACTGAAATTCCGTTCTTGTATAAAAACGGACGATGGTTCTACACTTGGAATTCTAGTATTCATTTGGATCAAAGCTGTGTTTATGCCTACAGCGAAGAAAACTATAGGGGTCATTTCTGGCCATTTTGTTATGATGACTCCGCGATTGAAAATAACGATATATCAGGTGTCGACTCAGTCTGGGACGATAATATTGAATCCTACAAGGTCGGTTATCAGCTTAAGGTGACTTTCTATTCGGACCTTAACAAAACATGTGACAACTTTACTGTAGTTGGTACTGATTTTAGCGCTACTGATATCCAGCTTAAAAACAAGATTTCCCACATTAAACTCTCAAGATCGAAGGACAGTGGCAGCATTGATGCAGAAGGTCTTTGTGATACGGGTGTGGAAAATAGCAACGATGCGTTTGTTGACGTTCAGCTAGCGGCTTTCAACAGTGACGTTAACGGTATCAACAATACCACCTT
>NZ_JBQKUM010000145.1:0-3858 GCF_054968605.1 Pseudoalteromonas sp. G5_S1_14_S5
TAGAAAAACAAAAAGGCTCTCATTGCGAGAGCCTTTTTAGTATTTGGCCTATGGTAGGCAATTAGATCATAATGATCTAATTACTCTTCAAGCTGATAGATCACATTCACACGATCACGAATGGTGATCGTTGAGTCTTCGTAAGAGTTCGACTCCGTTCTTGCATCCATCGCCATAGAGCGCATTAGTACCGGCTGAGAAGACTGTGCGTTGTAATCGACACGCCACACGTCGCCAAGCTCACGCTCAAAACCAGTCGCTAGTGATTTAGCTTTTGCTCTTGCGTCTTTGATTGCTTCTAGACGCGCTTGCTCTTGATATTTCGCTTGGTCACGCACTTGCAATTGGATGTTATCGATCTGGTTAATCCCTTGAGCAATGGCAATGTCCATATACTTATTAAGATTCGATAACTCCTTTACTTCAACCGTCACATTACGTGAAGCTCGGTAACCGACTAACTCCGGCTTGCCGTCTTTCGGGTAATGATATTGAGGTGCTAGGTACAGGTTAGAGCTATGAACGCTCGCCTCATCAACCCCAGCTTTATGCAGCTTATTAAGGAAGCTCGTCACCACTTTATCAACGGTACTCTTTGCTTGCTCTGCGGTCATCGTTGACTCTACAACTCTGACAGAAAATGTCGCCATATCTGGCGTCGCGATTACTTCGCCATAACCGGTGGTAGAAATATGCGGAAAAGATGGCGAGTTCGCCAATGCCGAGAAACTTACGGCACTTAGGGCTGCTGTAAGAGTAAGAGAGGTTGCTAACATCTTTGGTACAAACTTCATGGGGGGAGACCTATGCTAAACAAATGTCTTTTCATCATAGAGTAATTTGTCGCTTTTCCAATCCAGACACCACACTTCTAACAGAACTTTGACGCTGAAAAAACCACCAGCTTATTGTGGCAAATGCTCATGAGCAAAACTCAAAATCGCTTGTGAGATCTCTTTAAGTACCCCACTTTCAAGCTGCCAATGGTGCCAGTAAATCCGATAGGACAATAAAAAACCGGGCGTAATATCAATCAACGAACCCGATTCTAGCTCCTCGATGATCTGTAACCTTGGAATCAAACAGTAAGCCACACCCGACAATGCCAAACGCACAAACGCTTCAGAGCTACCAACTGTATGGTTGATCACACTGTCTCTAGGCACATTAAAATGATCATGCAGAAACTTCTTATGAAGGTCATCATATTGATCATAAGACACTGCTGGAGCTTTTCTCAATGTGGTGTAGTTGACCCCTTCCGAGAAGTAGCGCTGGTGGAAATCTGGACTTGCCACACACACATAATCCATACGACCAAGGTAGTCGGCACTGCAACCAGGAATCGCTTGAGACTCCAAACTAATTGCACCTGCAACTTCACCACTTTTAATCTTCTCTATGGTTCTCGATTCGCCATGAATAGCGAGGTTCAATTCCACCTGGCGAGACTTCATCACATCCGACAAAGCTGGCAGTAACCAAGTCGCTAAACTATCCGCGTTGGTAGCAATGGATATTGATAGAGGTTGATTACCATCTTCATTCATCAGATCAGGAACCAGTTCATGCTCCAACAAACGAACTCGACGATATAAGCCTAGTAACTTTTTACCAGCCGGGGTTGGCCTAGGTGGGTTTTCCCTTACCAAGGCAGGTTGAGCGAGCCACTTTTCAAGCTGTTTAATGCGCTGCGACACTGCTGATTGGGAGATATATAACTGCTCTGCCGCTCTTTCAAAACTGCGTTGTTTAACCACGGCATCCAGCGCTTCTATCCATTTATAATCCAAACCACGCATCACTTTGCTTCCTTTTAAATCAAATCTCACACTACATTAGCAATTCTAATAATGGATTAAAATCATTAATTATACTTATAAAAAGAAGCGGAGTATGTTCCCCTTATCACCAGTATGTGTCGTTAATTAAATGGGAGGTTAAAATGAGTTTTTGGGTTTTATTACAAGGTTTTGGTCTAGGGGCAAGCATGATTATCCCTATTGGCGCACAAAATGCGTACGTCCTAAATCAAGGGATAAAGCGCAATCACCATTTAACCACAGCAACGATTTGTAGCTTGCTCGACGCCCTATTTATCTCGTTAGGCATCTTTGGTGGTGGCGCTATCTTGTCGCAAAATGAAGTTCTGCTAACTTCAGTGACACTAGGTGGAATCGCTTTCCTGACTGTCTATGGTTTGTTGTCGCTGCGCAGTGCTTTTAAAGCGCCATCAGACAAGGAATCAAAAGGTGAAATATTGGCTCGTGGTAAACGTACTGTCATCCTAGGAGCATTGGCAGTTACAGTATTAAACCCACACCTCTATTTAGATACTGTTGTGATTCTTGGCTCCATCGGTGGGCAATTTGAAGGCAATGATAGAATCGCGTTTGCTATCGGGACCATCGTGGCATCATTTGTTTGGTTCTATTCTCTCTCACTTGGCGCGGCAAAACTTGGCCCAACTCTATCTAAGCCAAGTGTTAAGAAAGGCATTGATATCGCTGTTGCGAGCATGATGTTTGCTATCGCAGCGGTACTCGCCAATGGACTTATTGAGCAGTATTGGTAGAAATAATCTGAAAATATAGCTCCAAGAAAAAAGGCGGATAACCTAAGTTACCCGCCTTTTTATTCAACTTGTTGAACCTTTATTAGCCCTCAACTTTGTTCATGTGAACATCCATTTGTGGGAATGGGATTTCGATACCTTCTTTATCCAAGCCTTCTTTGATTGCTTGCATTAAGTCGAAGTAAACATTCCAGTAATCAGCAGTGCTAACCCATGGGCGAACCACGAGGTTAACTGAAGAGTCAGCTAGCGTGTGAACACCAACTTGAACACCAGGTTCTTTCAATACACGCTTGTCAGATTCACAGATCTTAGTCAAAAGCTCTTTGGTCTTTTGTAGATCTGCACCGTAAGAAACACCGATGATTAAGTCGATACGACGTGTCGCATGACGAGAGTAGTTGGTGATTGGACTGTCGATAACACTGCCGTTTGGTACGACAACCATTTTGTTATCAGGCGTTGTTATAACCGTTTGGAAGACTTGAATCGAATCAACTGAACCTGCAACACCGCCAATTTCTACGTAATCACCAGATTTAAATGGACGGAATGCAACGATAAGTACACCTGCTGCAAAGTTCGATAGTGAGCCTTGTAGTGCAAGACCAACAGCTAAACCAGCGGCACCAATTACCGCAACAACAGATGCAGTTTGAACACCAAGGCGACCAAGAGCTGCAATCAGAACGATAACAAACAACAAGTAGCGAACTAAACCATGGATGAACTCAACAACCGCTCGGTCCATCTTCTTCTTCTGAAGAACCTTAGCCACACTGTTCGCTACTGCTTTAACGATTAGGTTACCAATGAATAGAATAACCAGTGCAGAAATAATGTTTACACCGTATTGAATAAACAAATCTGAGTTATCCGTTAACCACTGTTCTGCGTTTGAAAGACCATCCACAAGCGGGGTCTCAATCGCTGTAGAACTCTCAGCCATAATGTGCATCCTCTATTTAATATTCTATGAGCTAAACTGCCTTGAACCAAGTTTTCAGCCGAATAGGCCTTATTAACTTTATCTAAACAAATCATAAGGTTAAGGTGAAGCTTGCTAAGTCCTTTTTACAAAACAGAGTGTCTACCCCTGTTTGTCGGCACGATATTTTATCTTTGATAAGATTGCAAAGTCATATTTATGTAAGCCTTTGAATAAAGCAAACTTACGCATAAGCACAAATACCGTGAACTCAATCCTAGGAAATTTATTTACCACACGCTAGGTTTTTCACATAAATAATACAACTTTTTATCAGACATAAAAAAACCCGCTC
>NZ_JBQKUM010000146.1:0-3763 GCF_054968605.1 Pseudoalteromonas sp. G5_S1_14_S5
TGTTAAGGGGTGAGCAACGCAATACCAAAGCCTCCGCATACCACCTTAAACACAAAAACCAACGTATAGTGAAAATGCCACGCGTTGCGAATCCCTCTTGAACAGTTTGTTATGTAGCAATGCTCGCAAGGACACAAACCAAGAATGCAGGCACCCCAGCTATGAGCAGTTTGATACAAAAGACTGTATTTTCTGAGAACCGCTCATCATCGATTTCGTCCGCAACACTACGGTCAACCATTGAGTCTGTAACTCTGTCAACCTTGTCGTCAGACTGCCCCATACCACCCAGAGGTGGATACAAGAAAAATAAGGCTGTCGTTCCCCATAAAAATAGAACGATGAAAAATGCGTAGTCCGAAACAAACCTAAGTCCAAAGAAGCCTGTAGACATCTCAAGAGCAACAACTATTAGGGCTGCTATTACATTTGCAACCACTACAAATCGTACTAAACCGAGCATTTATACTCCATTCCTTACCTAGCTACATAACATTCTTAATAACAGGCCGGCTCGTTTTCCCTCCAACCTAACTTACAATCAATCTAACATAAACCATTAAAAAATAAAGAATATACATAAATTTTATTATTTTACCTTCACATAAAAACGAGCCGGCCTGTTATCACTTTTTACGTAGCATGTTATCTTGGGGAGTTCTTGCTTCAACTTACCTATTAACAACGACTTACTAATTGATCTGCCGACAAAATGAGCCACTACTCCTGATAAAAAAAGTCGTTTTTCATACTCAAACTCCTTCTAACACCAATAAACTGTATAAAAAACAGTTTTGGGAGGTGGGAAATGGCAAGCAAATTCATTGAAGAAATCCGTAGACACATGCGAATGCGAGGCTATAGTCTCAAAACAGAAAAGGCCTATATATACTGGATAAAATACTTCATTCGCTTTAATAAGCTAAAGTATCCTCAAGATATGGGAACGACTGAGGTAACAGCCTATCTGTCTTATCTTGCTAATGAACAACACGTCGCTATCAACACTCAAAAAGTCGCGCTTAATGCGATTGCGTTCCTTTACAACCAGTTTTTACAAAGACCGCTTGGTGATCTAGGTTTTACTTATGCTAAAAAGCAGCGCAAGGTTCCGAGCGTACTTACGCCAAATGAAGTCCAACTGATACTGTCACACCTTTCTGGTGTTAATCACATCATTTTTTCTCTGTTGTATGGTTCTGGACTTAGAGTTAATGAGTGTTTGAGAATTAGAGTTCAAGATCTTGATTTACAAAACCTATCTTTAACCGTGCGAGATGGGAAAGGAAAAAAGATCGCGTAACTTTACTTAGCCCAACGTTAATTGGTTCTCTTCAATTGCAAATTCAGAAAGCGTCAAAAATACAAGAAGAAGATATCAAACAAGGCATCGGTCCCTCGCTTCCACACGCCCTTGGTAAAAAGTACCCGAACGCTTTTAAACAAATTGCTTGGATGTTTATCTTTCCTTCTTTAAGCATCTGTCGGCACCCACTGACTAATAAGCTTTGTCGGCATCATTTACACGATTCTGCACCAAGAAAGGCTCTCAAACGAGCGGTGCAACAGGCTAAAATCTTTAATAAACGAATAACATGCCATACCTTCCGTCATAGCTTCGCTACCGAACTGCTGCGCTCGGGGCAAGATATTCGTACAGTCCAAGAGCTATTAGGACATTCAGATGTAGCGACGACACAAATCTATACCCATGTTATTGGCGAACATTTTGCGGGTACTGTAAGCCCACTAAATAAAATCTTTATTGAAAACTATAAGGAAAACCAATGATCCTTGCCATGAACCAAACATAAGAAAAATTAGGGCTTATTTGGAACAGATACTTGAGTGGAGTAAACAATCTAAATTGCTTTGGGGCATTTTTGAGTTTAGTAAGGCCAACAAAGGTGGTTCTTATCTTTATCACGAACTAGGGCTCTACTCATTTTTATCACACCGGAAGTAGGATGTTCCCCAACCGAAACTTAAAACATTGCTCTGTATTTGAACGCCCATTACACTGTATATAAACACAGTTTAATAAGGATTCATTATGTCTGTTAGAAATCTGAAAGACGGCTCAAAAAAACCATGGATATGCGAGTGCTACCCCAGCGGGCGAGATGGAAAGCGTATAAGAAAGCGCTTTGCCACCAAAGGAGAAGCGACAGCATTTGAACACTTCACGATGAGTGAGGTGAACGATAAGCCGTGGTTAGCTGATAAGGTCGACAATCGCAGGTTGAAGGACTTGCTTGATACCTGGTGGGAAGTTCACGGCCATACGGTGAAAACAGGTCAGAACTCATATCATCTTATGGCTAAAACGATCACCATGCTCAATAACCCAATAGCACATCTATTTACGAAAAAAGACTATTTGGCCTATCGCGCCAATCGTGTGTGCTACCATCGTAACCACCCAAATGTAGCTATCTCATCATCTACTCAAAACATCGAACTAAAAACCTTACGTTCAATGTTTAATCGACTGATCAAGTATGATGTATGGAAATTACCGAACCCTTTAGCGGATATTGAACTCGTCAAAATTGCAGAGAAAGAACTTAGCTACTTAACAAAAGAGCAAATACCTACCGTTCTTAGAACTTTAGCTGCCGATGGCAGCCTTCCAGCAAAACAGATTCATGTTGTCGCTAAAATCTGTTTGGCTACTGGATGCCGTATAGGAGAGGCTCTTTCACTCAAACATTCTCAAATAACAAAATACAAGCTGACTTTCACTGAAACGAAAGGTAAAAAGAATCGATCCGTCCCTATTTCCCCTACTCTGTATGAAGAGATCTTAAAGAACTCAGTAAGTAGTCACGCCATATTCAATGTCAATTACAAAAAGGCTTGGATGTGTGTTAAACGAGCATTACCAAACCATGTACCCGCAGGACAAGCCACTCACGTTTTTCGACATACCTTTGCTAGCCACTTTATGATGAATGGTGGCGATATTTTGGTGTTACAGCGTATTTTGGGTCACCAGAAGATAGAGCAAACTATGACTTATTCGCACTTCGCACCAGAGCACTTAATACAAGCCGTTGAACTAAATCCACTAGAAAATTAGTGGCGACAAAGTGGCGGCAAATCTCGGTTATAGTCTGATTTAGTCGTCTTTTCTCGTCTTTTCATGCTTCCCAAAAAACAGGCAAAACCAACAAAATCAGAAACTTACAACAATTTAGCGTCAATATCGATAAAACTGGGGGATAGATTCCTCACATTACGCAGTTTTTGTAACTGCTCAGCTCGAAATGCTGTCACTTGATATTGATGATCCATCTCATCCCCCATTTATTCGTATTTACGTTTCGCGCAGTAAACTAGCGTGTGTAGGTTACCGTCAATCTTGCTTTGTCTAACGCCATGCTGTTCAGTGTAAAGCCCACGACAGCTGACGGTGTATTCTCATCAAGGTTTAGCTTATCAGTTGGTAACGCCCAAACAGTGAATTGATAACGATGCATGCCGTCTTTCTCTGGAGGGCAAGCACCACCAAAGCCAATGGTTCCGTAATCGATGCGACCTTCTTTACCACCTAGCTTTGCAATATCCACAGCACGAGGCAGTTCATTGACCGTTGTCGGAATATCGAATGCGACCCAATGCCAGAAACCACTTTCGGTTGGTGCATCTGGGTCATAAGCAGTAATAGCGAAACTTTTAGTCCCCTCTGGCACATCTTTCCACATTAATTGTGGAGACAAATTATCGCCATCACATCCCCAACTAGAATATTCAAAAGTCT
>NZ_JBQKUM010000147.1:0-3547 GCF_054968605.1 Pseudoalteromonas sp. G5_S1_14_S5
GCCATTGTTCTTCAAGAGCGTAACGCCATTGAATATCTTCAACCGTATCCATTGCGTCGTAACAATGCTCCGGTGTTTGCAGCAAACTTAAATAATGGTCTCTCAACAGAAACTGAGACTGATAGAGATTAGGGTGTTGCTCAAGACTTAACGTTGCAGTGTCCAATGTTTATTCCTTTTTGATTATTTTTGTGGGTTTGGAAACTTACTGGCATACAAGCAGATTGCTAATGCCAACAAGGATGAAAAACAAGCACTCGCCCAAAGAATTGATGGAGAGTATTGGTCTAGTAACCATCCACCTATAGGAGGGGCGAGTACGAAGCCTAATTTCTTAAAGCCAGCAGCTCCGTAGTAACTACCTCGTTTAGACTCAGGGGCAGTATCATCAGTTAAAATTGTTGTCATTGGGAACATCACGGATTCACCAGCACAAATGATGACGATTGCTAAAACGAATATATGATAACTGTCTGTCGGCACGATAAGTGCCGCGTAACCAACAGACATCAAAAGACCGCTTTTCAACAACTTGTTAAGTGTCGTTTCATTTCGCAGTAAGTAGGTCATTGGGGCTTGAAAAAGAAGAACGCTGACAGCGTTTACTACCAATAACAATGTGAATAATTGAGCTCCACTTAGGTTGTTGCCCCAGTAACCCTTCCACATATCCAGTAAACCTTTGGCACTTTGAGAAGAGCCAAATTGCTCGAGAAGTTGTAAGGATAATGCAGAGCTCGTTAAGGCATATGAAAACAACACCAATGTAAATGCCATGACATAAAAGGTGAACTTCTTATCGGTAAGGACAACCTTTAAAGTTTCGACAAAACTAGGAGCTTTTTGAGGGACCGACTTGTGGGGCGTAATGTCAAAGAACAAGACGGCAAAAAGTAAACCGAAACTCATGATACCTGCGATTAAAAACACCATGCTTGGATTGTCACTGGAAGCAAAATATCCACCAACAAGAGGTGCAATAGCCGCAGAAACATTGATTGAGGTATAGCGAAGAATCATTGCTCTTTGGATCTTTTTTTTCTCTCCCTCATCCCTACATGCCGCCATAAGAACAGGTTCAAATACAGCCGTCGCCATACCAAATACTAAGTTTGTTAAAGCGAGGTAGATGGGTGAATCTAGATAGAAAAACAACGCATAGGCAAATGTTACAAGTAACGCCGAGAATGTGAGTACGAATTTTCTTGGTAAATGGTCGGACAAAGTACCACCATAAAAACCAGAAATTACGCCAGCAAGAGGGCCGCAGGCAATGATCATTCCAATATAGGTATTTGACAATTCAGAAGTCGAAGATAGGTATAAAGCCAGAAACGGTAACGACATAAACTGCCCAAACCTATTGAAGCCTGAACCTAGCACTAGGAGCCACCCTTCACGGCCAATTGAGAACCAAGGTTGTGAATCTATAATGGCTTTTGCTTCTGACATAAAATGTAACACCTAGTTGTTATTTGTTACATTATTATTAAAGATATGAGTTATAGTCAATATGAAAAATAACATACATATATAACTGAAAGTTATTTATCGACAATGGTTTAAGTTCAATTGGATGAAAAAACCATAACAAACACATTACTCAGCATAAAGTTGGATATATGTACAATAGAGTGTCATAAAAAACTAGTATGAAAAAACACCAAACTAAATGATATGTTTATCACTTATAGGGCTTTATAAAGCGTGGAATCAAGTACACACCAGCTTTGTTGTAAACATCGAATGAAATAAGTCAGAATCCAACGATCAGGGACATTCATTTACTGACTTTGATTTCATGCCGAAGCCTCGCTGAAGATTCCTCCCCAGGCATGCCGAGGGCATTCATCTTCGGGTACCCCGTGGTTTCTGTATTCACAGAATAAAACCATTAACTGGCGCAAGTACAATAAATCCTTGAACAACCGAAGTTCACTCATGTTTTGGATTGACGTAGAGATAATAACTAAGAGGAAATAACCTAAATAGAATAGACGTGGTACACCACGATTGTTTAGTGACATCGCTACCACAACTGCTCTCATGGTCAAGCGCGTCTTTTCCTTACCATCAAGGGCGCTACAAGGCTTTATTGACTATGTTTTTAGATTGGCAAACGTCCCATTGGTTTGTCCCCACTATTCATGCATCAGTCGCCGATCTAAGAATGTAGAGCTTAATTTCAAAGCCTCGTCACGAGGTGCCATTCAACACCTGACTATCGATGGAACTGGGCTCAAGGTATATGGTGAAGGGGAATGGAAAGTGAAAAAACACCGAACCGATGGTAAGCGTCGAGTCTGGCGTAAACTCCATCTTGCCATTGATACAGATACTCATGAAATTATTGTAGTTGAACTGATACTTTCGGGCGTGACAGATGTGGAAGGACTCCCTAATTTGCTCAAACAAACACACCGTTCCATCAAGGAAATCTCGGGAGATTGCATATACGATACAAGGGAGTGCCATTGGGTGATTAGGGTTAAGAAAGCGAACCTCTATTCCCTCCGCGTGAAGCAACTACTAGGCGCGTCACTCACGCTTCGCAATTACAACGCACAAGTTAGGGAGACTTACGCCATAATCAAAGCACTCAACAAGCTTACTGGGATAAGTATGCCTAAAACTCAGTATATCATTTAAAATCAAACAACCCCCCCTATAGTCACAGGAATTTGTCATGAGTAATACTGATAAACGAAGCAAAAGAGCAAAAAACAAAGCAAAGAAAGCTCGCTTACAAAAGCAAAAGAATATCGAAAAAAAGAATAAAGTAGAAATGGTGAGTGTTGGTAGTGACTTTTTGAAGCTTTTTCAATCATTACCGAAAAAAGATAATCCATACGAGCTGATACCATTATTCAAAGAATATCTTGTTGAAAATGGTTCAATAGATATTGAAGCTGAAACAGCAATGCTGTTTGTCATCCATGCGTTTTGGCTTGCTTCTGGAGATAAATCTTTCGTCCTTGATGATGTTGAAATGATCGTTAGTGAAACACTAAGTAACCCAGAGTTCTTTGAGTATTATGATGAAAGGAAAAAAGTAACAACTAAAGAAACAAACGTAATCTATCCAGATTTTTCTGATGCTGATGTTGATGATGATGATGAATTTGAGGTGAAGTATTCCCCTTTAAGCTGCGAGTTTGAGCATGATGAAGAATTGTTTGAAATTGTTATCTATGAGGGTGACAACGGCCTATGGTTGTTAGAAGTTGTCGGTTCATGCGGAACGTCATGTCTTTGGAATGAGCAATATAAATCAGATCAAGATGCCCTCAATGAAGCTATTAAAACGATAAAATCAGAGAGTAAATCTATGTTTTTAGAAGATAAATTACACTGATGTGACATTTCCATCCCAAACGTAGCGTTCATTAAATAACAGTTGTCAAAACGAATGGTGTTGCATTTGTTGTGTGATCTTATTTTGAATATCTTCATGACACTCTTATATCGCCAACTTTCTTAACTCCGCAATCGTGGTTTTTTTTCTCTTTGCCATACTTCAGGTTATTTATGAATTGCTAATATTCGG
>NZ_JBQKUM010000148.1:0-3480 GCF_054968605.1 Pseudoalteromonas sp. G5_S1_14_S5
CCAGTTATGCTCTCTAAAGGTCTTCGTGTGCATAAACCTACTGTTGCTCTTCATTCCAGTAATTAGGTTCTATCTAAAAAACTGAAATCTAAGAATGGCGGGAGCCAGAGTCCACCTTCTAAGGCTCAGACGCTCATCGAGCATTTGACTGAGAAAGCCTAAAGAGCAGCATTCACCTCCGCTACCAAAGTTTTCTCGATGTGACATTACTAGAAGTCGCAGGCTCACTTGTATCTAGAATGACAGAGATTCTTCAGGTACAGATACCTGCACCTTCAAGTAGGACGCGGACATGCAGCATTCTACTGTGAAAGCCAAGTTCATTGAAAATCATTAATAAGACGGCATCCCCTCTGAGACGTTGTCATCTAAATATATAGAAATGAGCCATTCAACCATACCCGGCAAACCGACTTCATTGTAGAAATCAGCGTGACTCCCTAAATGCATAACAAATCCACTCATACAGTTTATAGGCCAAGACGCCAGAGGTCTAAATTGTAAACGAAACATAACCTCACTACCTTTTAAGTTACTTCTAAAGTTTTTCTGATGTATTTAGGTGCTGCGCTCAATAGGTACGATTTTTGATGATAGCTTTCTTATATCTTCACTACGTTTCTCTTGGCGTTTAAAAGTCCGCAAGGTTGAAACTTCTAAATTAGTTAGAAGGAAATGTGTAATGAAAAAAATCTTAGCGCCTCCATTAGTTTTAGTCTCTGCTATGTTCGCTCCTACTTTGGCAGCGCAGACAGATATGAACAGTAGTACTTGGGAAGGAAACCAGAGCCAACGTCAGTTTTTTATTGGTTTAAAAAGCGGACATCAGTGGTCTCTAGACGATAGTTATGACCATTCAAACCCTCACACTAATATTCTAGGAGTATACGGTGGACTGAAGCTCACTCCATCTTGGAGCTGGGATCTTGGCTATCAATATCACGAAAAATTAGAGGCGGATGCTGCGTCGGTTGACATCAAAACATGGTTAATTGAAAGTGCGCTTCGCTATGATTGGTACTTGCAAGATAACTTAAGTTTGTATGGTCGACTCGGTATTGCCTATTGGGAGATGGAAAAAACACAACTTGCATTTTTTAGCAGTGATGCGGCTGGTTTTTCACCTATCGGTGAAGTAGGTGTTAACTATGTATTCACGCCTAACGTCCAATTGTCAGTCGGCTATCAGTACATTGATGCCATTGGTAATTCCAATCTGGGTAAATATGACAGTTATGGAATATTAGCGAGTCTGACTTATACGCTTGGAGATGCTCCTCAACCGACCATAGTCGAATCATCTCATAAGGAGCTACCTGTCATTGAAGAGCTACCAGTTACAGGGGCAGCAACAGTTATCTCAGACTCTCAAGAACAAATTAAGTTTCGAGGTGAGGGAGAATATCATCCTATTGCCTTTAATAATACAGACCAGGGGCGAACTCAAAATCGCCAAGTAGAAATAACCATCAACAATATTGGAGGCCTAGAGTAGCCTATGAATATCTATTTTGAATCACTATTTAAAAAAGCAGCGCTTTTGCTGTTTTTTGTCATAACAGGTTGTAATTCAGACGGCGCTCACGAGCCGACCGTTGTGCCGGAGTCACTGCAAGTGACGCCTGTAAATGAATCATTCCCTATTGGGCTGAGCAAGTCATTTACTGCTGTGTTGATTATGGATGACGGTACTGCTGTAGATGTAACTAAAGATGAAGCGTTATCTTGGACATCATCGGAAACGAGCGTTGCGACTATAGACAACGCTACAGGAATTGCTATGGGACACAGTGCTGGTACAACCACCATTACCGCTTCGGGTGAATTTAACGGCGTTCCGTTTACAGACTCAACCACGCTGATGGTCACCGCTGCTGTTCCAGAATTTCTCCTACTAACGCCACAAGATGAGACCGTCGGTGTTGGTTTGAGTAAGCAATTTATCGCTAAGTTGGCTTTCTCAGATGGTAGTGTTTTCGATTTAACTGAAGAAAAATCGTTACTTTGGGAGTCATCGGACGATGGTGTAGCCACGATAGACCGCTTTTTTGGGCGCGCGAAGGGGGTTGCTATTGGTGAAGCGACCATTACGGCTTCGGTCTCAATCAATGGCGTTTCATTAGAAGAATCAACTAAGTTGACGGTTAGTGCTCCTATACCTGAATCATTTAAGCTGACAACTCTAGATGAGTCAGTTGCTAATGGATTCAGTAAACAATTCATCGCTGTTATGTCGCTCACTGACGGTAGTGTTGTCGATATAACTGAAGATGAATTTGTAATTTGGAAGTCATCGGACGAGTATGTCGCATCTATAGACCGTATCAAAGGACTAGCAACAGGAAATAAGGCTGGTATAACGACCATCACGGCTTCATTTACTGTTGATGGGGGTATATGGAAAGAGTCAACCACATTGGCGGTTACCGACGCCGTACCAGTATCCCTTGAAGTGGATTGGGTTCCTGAGACTCCTGAAGTGACGCCAAACGGTGACATATTAATTAGTAATCATACGAGACAATTTTATGCAAAAGTAACCTTCTCTGATAATAGTATTATCAACGTGATACGACATCGCCTATTGACCTGGACGGAGTCAGACGGAGATGTTTTGAGCATAGACGCCTCTTCCGGAAAAGTAACCGGACATGAGAAGGGTAACTCGACGATTTATGGAACATTACTCTTTGATGGAGAAATCTTTGAAGATTCAGAGGATATCCTAGTAAAGACGTTGGCTGAAGATTACCTTGATCTTGTCGAGGTCGAGACAAGCAACGAGTCAAGCTACCGTAAGGTATTTACCAACTCGCCATCCAAAGCTTTTTCTTACCTTAGTCTCAACACTGATGATGTTACGAATGATTCTACGGAGGAGGAAAGAGAAATAGGCGAAAACGGGCCAGATGGAATCTTCCTCAAATTCACCTATGCTGATGCTCATAACATGTGCGATCACTACAACGAGTTACAAATTGGGGACCGTAGTAACTGGCGATTACCAACAATAGCTGAGCTACGAGATGAGTTGTATTGGATAAATGGTGATATGTACAAAGAGCGAAATTGGCCTACTAGCGTACGCTACTGGGCGAAAGAACTATCCGAAGCAGGAAACGGCATTACCGTTGGTTTAAATCCTACTTTCGGATATTATCAAGTAGATTTCGTACCACTGGCGTCGGGGAGAGCTTATGTCTCTTGTGTCTCAGATGCTACTCTAGCCGTTCCTCTTCCTTAATTCTCAATAATTTAAATTTACGACAAAAAGTGCCAGAACGACATCTGGCACTTTTAGTAGGCGCTGTTGCCTAAATTAGTTGAACCTTTTCCAAGGCCTGCGATCTGATCATTTGAAACGATTGGAATGGTGGCGATATGGATAAAGCAAAGAAGAAGATAACTAACCTGAGATCTGGTTAAGCAACGACTAAACCATACATATCTAACAGCTCAGACTCTTGGGCTGTTAGATCC
>NZ_JBQKUM010000149.1:0-3354 GCF_054968605.1 Pseudoalteromonas sp. G5_S1_14_S5
GCTATCACGGTTTTCTCTTTGAACAGACGCTGCATCGCTTTTTGAATGAGATCCTCGGTAATCGAATCTACCGAGCTGGTTGCCTCATCCAGCATCATCAGCTGTCCACCTTGGGCGACTGCTCTAGCGAACGAAATAAGCTGCGTCTGCCCTACTGATAGGTTCGCTCCATTCTTATCTAATTGGAAGTCATAGCCTTGAGGCAGCTGTTCAATAAACTTGTCGGCATAAACATAACGCGCCGCCTGCTCAATCTCGGTAATAGATAGATGTTCTTTACCTAGTACGATATTGAAAGCTATCGTCTCTTCGAATAAATGCACATCTTGCATCATCATCGAGAACAGGTGTGCCGAGTCTTCACTAGAGATCTGCGACAGCTCAATGCCATTCAGCAATATGCTGCCTTCATAGTCTTGGTAGGTTTTCGAGATCAAACGCAGAATCGTTGACTTGCCTGAGCCTGTAGAGCCCACCAGTGCAATTTGGCGTCCTTTTTCCAAGACAAAAGAGACGTTCTTAAGCACATAGGGAGAATCATCTTTATAACGAAAACTAACATTCTTAAATTCAAGGCTTTCAAACTGCTCTAACTGTTTAGCAACCTTCTCTGACGACAGTATATTACGTCCTTCTTCTTCGGTCGGCTCAACAAACAACTCTTCGATATGATCGAAGGCCGCAAATGAACTCTGAATAGAAGCAATTTGTGAAGTAAAATCGCGGATCGGCACGAACACTTTTTCTAAAGTATTAATGAAGGCAATTAACACACCTAAAGTCAGTGCTTCCTCAATAACTTGCTCTGAGCCATACCAAATCATTACCGCAATGGTGATGGACGTGATACCAGAAATGAACGAGAACAAAATCGCATCGTATTTATTGATCTTTTTCTGCGCTCTAAGAAATTCGTCGGTATAGCCTTGGTAACGTTGTTCCACTTGTTCTTCCGCTCGGTACATCTGTACGGTTTTCATACCAAACAAGACTTCTTGTAAGAAACCAATGCCTTGAGCCAAAGACGAACGCGTAATCTTATATAGAGCACGAAGTCGATTTCGAACATGCACAGTCAGATACATCACCGGAGGCATGATGATCAACACGATCAGCGTTAGCTTCCAATCAATAAAGAACATCATAACCAATAGCGCAATGGTGTTAATGCTGTCTTTTACCAAACCGACAACCGACTGGACAAACGTCTCGCCTATGGTTTCTAAATCACTGGTTAGACGCGAGAGCGTGACGCCAATCGGAGTGTTATCAAAATAGCTGCGTGGTAATTTCAAAACACGAGCAAACAGCACTGAACGCATGTCAGTGATGGTGTATTGACCCGTTTTGCGCAAGTTATACGCGTAAGTGGTGTCCACTATATAACTGGCGATTAGCACAGCAACCAGGTAGAAAACGTATTCTAACAGCCCGTCCATATCCCCATGGCTCAACTGAACGTCGATCACTTGAATGATCAACCAAGGGAACAATAAGCTCGTGATGACAGAAAGCGGAAGCATCGCAATGCCCAAAATCGCGGAGCCTTTGTATTTCTTAGCAAACTTAAAGAAATGCTTTAGGTACTTGAGGTCAACATCTTTTAACATGTTGCTGCCTCCGTTTCATTTTGCTGTAGTAACCATGTCTCGTAGTAGTAATCGCAAGTTTTCAGTAAGGTTTTATGGTCGCCCTTAGCCATCACTTTTCCTTCATTCAACACGATAACTTCATCCATATATTCCAGTGCATTAACACGATGTGAGACGACAAGAATCGACTGGTTTTCCAATCGCTTAAATAGGCCTTCTAAGATTTTTCTCTCTGTCTCGTAGTCAACGGCAGACAGGACGTTATCCATAATGATGAGATCGGTTGGTTGCAATAGAGCACGAGCAATACTGAGGCGCTGTTTCTGCCCTCCTGACAGCATAATGCCCTTCTCACCGACTAAGGTTTGGTCACCTTGCTCAAAGCGTGTCACATCACTGGCTAGTTGGCTAAGCTCTAACACTTCATCAACCTGACTTTTGGCTAGTTCGGTATCGGCGCTACCAAAACGAATATTCGCTTCAACAGTAGCTGAGAACAGGTATGGATCTTGGGTGACCGTTTTGACGTAACGACGCAAATCGCTGCGCGAGAAGCTAGTAATATCTTTCTCACCCAGCAGTACTGACCCTTGTGGAGTATCTAAGTGGTGATTCAAACAGTTCACCAGCGTCGTTTTGCCCGCACCGATTCCGCCTAACACACCCACTTTTTTCCCTGCGGGAATATCAAAGCTGATGTCATCAAGAATCAGACGCTCCTCACCCGGGTAGCTAAAGCTAAGGTTACGCACGGAGAACGTTTGACCTTTCAGAGATTCCACATCGAGCTCAGAAAGCTTCTGCTTATCCACCTCAGGAATTTTGGCATTGAGAATTGTTTGTGCGCTTTGAATACCGACCATACCGCGCTGATAAATCGTCGCGATTCGTCCTAATTGCATCAGCGGCATGGCAAGCAAGACTGAATAAGTTAAGAATGCTGTGATTTCACCTAGGGTCAGTTCCTGTCTCATCAACATAAAACCACCTAAACCTAAAATAATGATTTTCATCAGGTCATTGGCGTAATCGAGAACTGGCATAAAGAAGACTTGGATACGCGTGATTTTAAGGCGGCATTCAAGCAACAACTGATTCAGTTTTTCAGTCTCCGCTCTTACCCAAGGTGACATCTGCTGGCTTTTAATCAGGTCAATTCCAGACAAATAGCTCATCAGTTGTGCTGACAAGTTTTGCAGTCGCTTCATATGCTCTAGATGGAGCGTTTTCATGCGCTTAAAGCCCACTCGGAAAATCACGAATGCGATTGAAATCGGAATGATCGAATACAGGGTTAGTTCTGGCGATATACGCCACATGTATAGCGGCGTTAACGATAGAGCGAGCAACGCATTAAAGAATTGCAGAAAACCAACACCAAACATCAAACGAACTCCACTTAGGTCATTGTTGATGATTGAGATTAAACGACCAGAAGCAAAGCGCTCGTGAAAGCTGTTTGGCAAGCGGTTGAGTTTCTGAAGAAGTGTGGTTTTTAGTGAAGCTTCTGTTATTCGCCCTGGGTTGAGCGCATAAATGCGAGACAGAATCCTAACTACGACCATTGCAACCGACATACCAACCACAATCCAAACATAAGTCTGTAGCTGTTGATGACCACTTGAGGAGGCGTCATCAATTAAGTCTATTGCCAGTTGGATATAACGGGGAATTTCTACTTGTAACCAGTTAACGAGAAAAATGAACACAACCGCAAGTAAATAAGAGTTGCGATTCATGCGCAAGTAATGGGCAATAAACA
>NZ_JBQKUM010000150.1:0-3315 GCF_054968605.1 Pseudoalteromonas sp. G5_S1_14_S5
GGGTATATCGCTGATAGATACAGTAAACCCATTGAGACTCTTCATGCAAAGTAATATAGTAATCGTTTAACTACGCGAGCGTAATTTTACTGAATTGAAAATGGATTAAGATTTTATTAAGGATAATTAAGGCGTTATGAAAATAAAAATTGATGACTTGTCAGGCGGAGAGGTTATTAGGCTATTAGAAGAGCATTTAGCTGACATGTATGCAACGTCGCCACCAGAAAGCGTGCATGCACTCGATCTTGATGCTTTGAAATCACCAGAGATTACTTTTTTCAGTGCATGGCAAGACAGTCAATTATTGGGCTGCGTGGCTATTAAAGAGTTGGATGCACAACATGCGGAGCTTAAGTCGATGCGAACTTCTCAGTTTGCTCGCAATACAGGGGTCGCGAGCAAACTCTTGCAGCATGTTTTAGATACGGCTTCTAACCGCCAATATCAAAGAATCAGCTTGGAAACAGGTTCTGAGGAATACTTCAAGCCTGCGCGCAATCTATACGAGAAGTTTGGATTTGGATATTGTGAACCCTTTGCGGATTACGAATTAGACCCTTACAGCCAGTTCATGAGCATCGAATTACGCTAAATATGGTCTAGTAGAATGATACCGTAAAAAGAGGTTCCCTATTACTTTCGTCCCTCACTGTTGAGAATGACGAATAAAACATTCACGTTATTTCCTCACGTTATTCCAGAATCGAGTGACGAGGTATCTGGAATCTCTTTTGCTGCAATAAAAAAGAAAAAGGTTGCTCTGGGCAACCTTTTTTCTCTATTAATCAATAGCTATGAAAGCGTTAGCGTGTTTCTAACTCTGTAAATATCGCTTCAGCGTCAACTACACTTCCGGAAATCGATAGGGTGTTGAAAGGCACTAAATCTGACGGGCTAGAAGGCTTTTTAACCAGCAATTCTGGGTAGACTTTTGATTCGTTCATTAATAGCGATTTCAGCTCTTTCACTGATAGATCTGGGTAACGAGACCATACTAAAGCCGCGATACCGGAAACTACAGGTGCTGCCATGCTAGTGCCACTTTTTGAACTGTAAGTGTTACCTGGTGTGGTTGATAAGATGCGATATCCCGGAGCAAATACATCAACCGTTTTTTGGCCAAAGTTACTGAAGCTTGCTACTAAGCTTTGATCTGCGTATTTTGCTGACGCACCTACATCTAACCATGTTGAGATAGGCTTTGAACGGTAGTGCATAGCGTAGCGGTTGGGAAAGCTTGGTTTGATGTCGTTGTCGTTACGGCTATTACCCGCAGAGTGAACAATCAGCACCCCTTTACGAGCGGCATAGCGGAATGCATGGTCAACAATGTACTTGCGAGGTGAGTAGCTTTTTCCGAAACTCATGTTAATGATCTTTGCGCCATTATCGACAGCGTAACGAACAGCGTTGGCAATGTCTTTGTCTCGCTCATCTCCATTTGGCACCATGCGTACTGCCATAATCTGCGCATGGTCTGCAACGCCATCGATACCAATAAAGTTGCTGCGTTCAGCAGCGATGATACCAGCTACGTGAGTGCCGTGAGAGCCAACAGGCCCCTTAACATCGTTGTTACCGTAACCTTTTTCCCAAGGGTTATTGATGTCATCAAGGACAATGTCGCGACGAGTATCGAGCTCAAGATTTAAATGGAAGTCTAAAGAGTCTTGATAGCGGCTACGACGAGACTCCAAGTATTCAAATGAGTACCAAGATTCAAATAGGCTGAGTAGGCCTTGCGCCGCTGTAACAACGCTAGCGTTTTCGTTATCTAATAGCGTTTTTAAACCATTAGTCGAAAAGTCATTCTGATCAACGTATTGAAGAATCTCTTGTTTATATTCGTTGGCTTGGTCAATCGCGGTAGTGACACGATTTAACGCATCTTGGTCGTCTTTTAAAGAGGAGAGATAGTCGGACTCAACGCCTTCATAGTACTTACGCTTTTTGCGTGGAATCCAATGTCCACTTTCTTTAAGTTTCAGGTACTTCTTGTATTCCCGTGTGACCTCTAATGTATCTTGATCAACGTTGATCCCTAATGAGTTTCCGAGAAAGTTCCACCCGTGAATATCATCGATGTAACCATTGCCATCATCATCGATACCGTTATCTGGGATCTCGCCTTTGTTCGTCCAAAGCTTGTTTTTAAGGTCTTCATGTTCCACATCAACGCCCGAATCAAGAACCGCCACGATCACTGGCTCTGGCTTTAGTGGTGGCATAAGGTAGTCATATACTACGTCAGAACCTACGCCTTGAAGCCTTGTGTAGCTTGCAGATAGATTGAACCAATCGCCGCGCTGTGAATCTGCAGAGCTCATCATTCTCACCGAGAAGATGGATGGTTGGATGGGATCTTTAGAGTAGTCCTCAACAATCGTACCTTTTACATCTTGTATGAAAGGTGAATTGACAAGCTGTGGTGTAATGCCCTCTTCTTTAACTGTTGAAGCGGTGGCGTGTGCGGAAGCTATGACAGCTAAGGTGAGAGTAGTAAATCGGAATCCGTATTTCATCTGTGTTGCGTCCTTATAGTGATGTGACTAACTGGCTTGTAAAGGCAATGCCCAAAGCACATAAAGCCAGTCGACAGAGCGGGAAAAGCCCGTTCAAAAAACTGTCAAAAGGTAATATGTAATTAGATATCTATCATTCGTTTGGTCAATGAAATGGTATTGAGATCTCACTGTGTTCGATTTTTAAGTTTTAAAGTTTGAGCTAAATTCTATTAATGAACTCAACATTTATAAAACACACGCTGACGGTTAAACTGTATAAAAATCAATTGATTAATTTGTTATTTAGCAGGCAGGAAGGTTTTCATCGAGCCAGTGAAAAGGAGGGGATAAGGAGCTCGCTCTTTTTATTGAAGGAATTGAACGAGCATCCCAAGTGTGTTTTGTTGGTTCAACCTTTTGGTTGTTTTAGAACGTTACTCATTTGGACTAAATACAAAGTTAGCATCAATAGCAAAATGGTTGGATAAGTGCCAACTTCCCCAAGTCTCTGAGTTTAGTCTTTGGTTGAGTTTCACCGTATTTGTATTACTTACTGCCCGCTTGTGCACTCTACTTACAAAAACGTAATCCAGATACTCTACATCACAAGCAAGGCCTAAAGAACCAACATGGTTTGGTAATTTGTATGGCACGCGTTTGGCAAATCTTCAAAAAGCGTTTCTTAAAGCTGAAAATAAATTAGGCGATACTCAATTCTTTAAAGGTAATTACATTTCAAATGTCGATATTGCTTGGCTGCCACTATTATACCGCGCATCGGTGATAAAATAACATTCGGGTTTTAATA
>NZ_JBQKUM010000151.1:0-3064 GCF_054968605.1 Pseudoalteromonas sp. G5_S1_14_S5
ACAACAGCAGGCTTGTGCTCCTTCGTCGCTAATTTTAGCCTGCTATTTTGTGCCGTTTACGGCAAGCGTTATAACTCACTGAGGTTAGGATGAAAGGGAAATATTCAAAGGTAATTTTAGATTACTGCTTGGAACGAGGTATAGATGTTCCACCTGGGTTTATGCGGAGAGCAGCTTCGCATATCGCAGTGTTTAAGCTCAATGAATCAGAAACAAAGTTGGTAGCGAAAACCTTCTTCAAAAAAGAAGATTTAAAATATTACATCTCAAATTCATTGTTAGAGCAGAATGTCTTCCCTAAGGGTAGTGTTTTGGCAAGAGTTGTTGATTTTAAAGAGAACAAAGAGTTTCAAGTCAAAAGTGATGGTTCTTTAACTGAGTTAAAACAAAGCGTTCAAGACGGATTCACAACGCTTGGCGATTTCCGTTCAATTTAGCTTAAGTGTTTAAGGTACAATGGTTTAAGTGTGGTGGTTTGCGTTGCTCACCACTTAACGCGGCGTTGATATCCCTACTTTTCATAATACTTACCAACCAAAATAGAGCAAAGTGCGTAACTCGCTTTTGTCCAAAAGCTATTTAGATCAAGTCCTACAAATTTCATGTGCTTGGTTCTCTTCTATCCAATATAATTCGATGAAAGAGGATAAGATCATACACATATGAGAGTGATGTAGGAGTAAGTAAGTGTTGATATTGGGGTGTTATGAAGAAAAGTGAAAAAGTATTAGGTATAGCATTTTTTTGGTTTTTAACCTTAGTGCTTAACTTCAAAGGATTGTTGATATTATCGTTATTGAGTTACTTTAGTTTCTGGATTTTACTTGTTAGAGAGAAGTATTTTCTTGAGTTTAAAAAATCATGCATATTCGCATTGGTATCTGTGCCGATTGTCTATTCCTCTATCATTTTAGATGGTTATTTTCAGTTAGAAGGGAACTTAAGAATAATAGTATCTTTACCTATTATTACAATTGGTGGTTTTGTTTTTTCTAATATAAAACGTTCTCTTTCACCGGCAAACTAAAGTTTATTGAAGGTAACTGCGGTGTTGAAGGTTCAAACTCTCTAAGCCCCATACGTACTGGTCAACAAACTTCAGTCCTAATGTAACCACTGCTTGGATAAGAACTTGCATTCAAGGCTTACAGGTACTTTTTCTAATGTTCACGGAGCGAGTTAGATCTTCAACCCTAACTTACTTTTGTCCAAAAGTTAGTTACAACCAGTATGAATACTTTAATACTCAGTTTTAGCTTGATTCAGTCTTCGTAATAGCATTTGGTACGGGGCTTTATTTCTGGTCACATTTATTCTGATAACGGTACGAACGGGGGGTACTTGTCTGTTTTGTATGAAATTTTATTTCTCTCCTACAATTTTCCTGTAAAAAAACTACAAAAAAAGTGTGACGAGGGTCTTGTTTGTGATTTTTAAATGTATATAATTACGCCAACTAAGTAACTTTTTTACAAAAATGCCGGGAGAAATTCATGGGTTATGAACTAGGTGCAGTATACATTGGTCAAGTTGCCGCTAAGAAAATGATGGATGAAATGTTATATGGTAAACCGCAGCCTAAAAAAGTGCCTTTCATCAAGCGAATGATGAAAAAACTAGCGAGATAATAGATTGTTTACAAAAAGCCCGCGACCAAGTCGAGGGCTTTTTGATATTTGGCACGTTGCAGACAGTTAAGAGACGTGCATCTCTCCGAAATCCAAAACATTTTCAGGTGTATTACCCAAATCATTGCGGCTTAGCCACTTTTCTAGACTATCGGCACCGCCAATGTATTCTCCTTCGAGCTATATCTGAGGTACGGTAACTGGCGCTTTAGACCGATGTGTACTTTCACTTCAAGAATCATTCTATATAAAGCGATACTATCTTTTACTACGTCATCGTTGTATGTGATCTGCTTTAGCAATACTGGAAAACTCACTAAGTCATTTTTCAATACTAAAATTTAACCGTGTTAAGCTAAATTAGTACATGACTGGGCCAAGAAATGTCCAAAAGCGAGCTGTAGGTCATAGAAATACTGTTGCACATATGAGTTTGTATGCCTATTATTAATTTGCTTATTTTGAACATCATCATGTCATCCATATTTTGCCCACTTTCTCCCACTATGAAAGTGGGCATTTTTTTCTTTTTTCATATCTGCCTATCTTAGAGTTCAAAGTCGTCGCCACTTTGTCGCCATGAACTCTATATTTTGAAGTTAAATTGTTGTTTTTTAAGGTTTAATTTTGGGTTTATACATAATGGCTTCTTTGATTCAATCAGGCCTAGATCTAACACCAATTATCACTCACAACTTTAAGGTTGATGACTTCCAAATAGGCTTTGACGCTATGCGTAGCGGGCTTTCAGGCAAGGTAATCCTTGATTGGGAATAGTCTAAATTAGGCTCTTATTTGCAAAAGGCGACAGGTAAAACTGTCGCCTTTTTTTACGTCTAAAACTGCTAAGTAATGCTCAAGTTGTGCTCGTCATAAATGCGAGGCAAAAGTATGTTGGAGAACATGCGTTGTTTATCTATTTGGGAGATGATCTGGAGTTGTTGTTTTAGCTTTTGGCGCTCGAACGGGTGCGATAACTTAAACTATTTCAGCAGCCATTTAAGAAGTCGTTTTGGCTGAAGGTATGGTTGAAAAAGAGGTTTGTCACGAAGGAATGTCCACATTCGGGTCACTACAATTGTAATATAAAAAGCTAAGCTCGGCATTGATAGCATTCAGTCGTTAATTAGGTAAACCAAATTACCTGATTTGACTCTGTGTAATGTGTCTTCTAACGTACTATTGTGATATTGGCGTTCTTGTTATGTACCAACTATGCTTACAATTAAATACATTACCATGCATTATTAGGGCAAAGTATATGTGATAATTGTATCAATTATTTCTATGGTAGTGCTATATTTTATTCACATGGTTGATTATTGATGTTAGCAGCTTCCAAATGCGATTTTTGCCTCTTAAACACCTACAATGACATTAGAATCACACTATGCAATTTATACATAACTTTCAAACAAAACACTCCCTCTTAGCCC
>NZ_JBQKUM010000152.1:0-2995 GCF_054968605.1 Pseudoalteromonas sp. G5_S1_14_S5
CGGAAAAGTTCATTTCAATTTAGATATTTGTGTAGAAGAGTGAGCAATAGAACTGCTCATGCCATATAAAGCGCATGTACATACAATCACTGCTGACAATGGTAGGGAGTTCGCTAATCATGAAGAAATTGCGGAGGCATTAGAGGCAGATGTTTACTTTGCACATCCATACAGTTCATGGGAGCGTGGAGCAAACGAAAATGCTAACGGTCTGCTTCGCCAATATGTACCGAAAGGTTCTGATTTACGTGAAGTTAGTGAGGACGTGATATCTCTCGCCATGGCAAGAATAAATTACAGGCCAAAGAAGTGTTTAGGCTTTAAACAGCCAGCCGTGATATTCAAAGAAATGTGCATGGCTGCTTAAATGGGGAAGTGTCGCACTTCGGACTTGAATTCGGGATTAACAAAGGAGCTTTGATTGATATTGAACAGCTTGATATGGATGACCCGAGTTCCTTGTCTAATCTCATTAGTTACACTGATGGTGATAGGTTAAGAATCAAAGTTATCACACCAACTAAGCGATTCGTTAGTCAAGCTATGTCTATACCTTATTTCCGTAACTCTCAACCTCATATGTTTGAAATTAAAGGCACGACATTGCCAGAAGAAGTGCATATTCAGATAGATGGTGTATTAGGACGAGGAACGATCAAGCGTGCTTTTACTACCGATTCTGGCTGGCAATATCGTGTCACGACCTGTGGCGGTGCAGGTATTGTGATTGCCTGTGCTGTTGGTGATTATGGTGAGCTAGTGATGTGCTTCGCTGGTATTACAACAATCCCTGTTTTCTCTGGTTCATCTTATATTGATGAGCGATTCTTCGATAAGCTTGAGAAGGGGAAACAGATCGAATTACTCGATGAAAAGGGGCATTACCTCAGCGGCTTTTTTTACCATGAGGTGAAAATTTGGGACAGAGAAGCCGGGGAGATTTTTGACCTTAAAGCTGGTGGGTTAGGGCTAGGAATGGGTGAAGCAGTCTCAATTAAATTCACGCGTTGGTAATTATAAGTAACGGAAAGAATAATGAAAAAAGTAACTTTATCGCTTAGTGTGTTGTTCTTTTCTGGCGTGTTAGGAACAGCCGTTCAAGCGCAAGAAATAGAAACATCTCATGAGTTATCACCAATGCACAAGGCTGTTATGGGGCCTTGGAATCTTCTTCGTGTTAATGGTGAGCAGGCGACACACCAAGCATCAATACAAATAGCACGATATAACATTTATGGTCGTACGGGGTGTAACCATTTTGTCACCCAAGTGACGACATTTGAGCAGGGCTATTTGGCATTCACCCCAATTGCCATCACGAGAATGGGCTGTAGTGGAACTCGAGCGATTCAAGAGAATCTGATTTTTGATACGTTCGAAGAGAGCGTTACTGTGGCTTACGACGATGTAGGTGAACAGCTGACGATTATCGGGCATGACAATACGTTGGTTTTCGAACCGTCAAGCTAGTTTGGGATTGATTGGATGTTAAAAAGGGCCTCGATGAGGCTCTTTTTGTTATAGTTTATGAGTTGTCGTTGAAACCAAAGCTAGCATTAGTACTTTGTGGTTTACACCGTTTGAGTTAGTGGTAACTCACTACCAACGAAGCATTCATATCGTACCCCATGGTGACATCGGTATCGCCTTCGACTAATACAAAGTGCTGAGGAATCCCCTAATGATTTTTATAAAAATCATTAGCTTAAGGTAGAAACACATCTTGTCATGTGATCAAATGGTTTCGCCAAAAATCAATAATCAAACAGCAAGATGTGCGAACTCGATATTTTACACGACTCTCTTCACCAATTCTGCCCTGAATTACACTTAAAACGACTCAATAGCTTAACGCTGGCTTGTCACGCATTACTTGACTGTAAGACGCTCACTCTTACCGAGCTCGGTCGTAACCTGCCAACGCAAGCTAGAACAAAACACAACATCAAACGAATCGACCGATTGTTAGGCAATCGTCACTTGCGTAAAGAGCGCATCGCTATATATCGTTGGCATGCTAGCTTTATCTGTTCGGGTAATCCGATGCCTATTGTTCTTATTGACTGGTCTGATATTCGTGAGCAAAAACGCCTCATGGTGTTACGAGCTTCAGTGGCACTACACGGGCGCTCTGTTACCCTTTATGAGAAAGCGTTTCCGCTTTCAGAGCAGTGTTCAAAGAAGGCTCATGACCAGTTTCTAGCTGACCGAGCAAGTATTTTGCCAAGTGGAACTACACCACTCATTGTCAGTGATGCTGGCTTTAAAGTGCCATGGTATAAATCCGTTGAGAAGCTGGGTTGGTACTGGTTAAGTCGAATTAGAGGGAAAGTGCAATATGCAGATCTGGGTGCAGAAAACTGGCAGCCCATCAGTAAGTTACATAGTAAATCCTCTCGCCGTTCAAAGTCTTTAGGCTATAAGAGGTTGACCAAGAGCAATCCAATCTCATGCCAAATCGTACTGTATAAATCTCGTTCTAAAGGCCGAAAAAATCAACGTTCGACACGGACTAATTGTCACCACCCATCTCCTAAAGTGTACTCTGCTTCGGCAAAAGAACCATGGGTTCTAGCGACTAACTTACCTGCGAAAACACGAACACCTAAGCAACTTGTTAGGATCTACTCCAAGCGCATGCAGATTGAAGAAACCTTCCGAGACTTGAAAAGCCCGGCCTACGGTTTAGGCCTGCGTCATAGCCGAACTAGCAACCCTGACCGTTTTGATATAATGCTACTAATTGCCCTAATGCTTCAACTGACTCTTTGGCTTGCCGGAGTTCATGCACAGAAACAAGGTTGGGATAAGCACTTCCAAGCTGATACTGTCAGGGATCGAAATGTACTCTCAACAGCTCGCTTAGGCTTGGAAGTGTTGCGACATTCTGTCTACACAATAAAGAGGGAAGACATGCTCATATCAGCGACTGTTCTGGCTCAAGATTTACTCAAGCACGGTTGTACTTTGGGGAAATTATGAGGGGATCCCTCAG
>NZ_JBQKUM010000153.1:0-2961 GCF_054968605.1 Pseudoalteromonas sp. G5_S1_14_S5
AGTGAGTGATTTTGCCAACTTGGGCGTCACGGGTGTTGATGCCAATAATTTGAGTGAAGTGAATGGTCAGGTGGAAAGTCAATCGTTAACCACGGTAGCAGAGATTCAAGCTATAACCGATAGCGTCAATGTGATTCAAAGCTACGCGGCAGACAATAATCAACCTATACCAACCGAGAGTGATTATAGAAATATTGGAATAACCGATGTTACAACTAACAACATTAATGATATTAATGACCAAGTTAGCGAACAATCGTTGATAAATATAGCTGATATAGCAAATTTGACGAATAGTCTAAATATAGTAACAGGTTATATGCTTGATAAATCTGCTAAAGAACCAACAGAAATGGATTATAAAAATATTGGCATATTATCTGTGGATAGCGCCAATATAGAATATGTAAATGAAGCTGTGGGCAATAGTGGTAAATCAGCACGTTCTGCTATTGCCGGTATTGTTTCAGAAGTGGTCTTTGAGTTAAGTCGAACCGGTATTGAAATTGCTTCAGATCTGGATGGCGATGGAATTCGTAATGAATGGGATGACGATATCGATGGTGATGGAGTTTTAAATAAAAATGATATTGCCCCATTAGATCCGAATAAGGCGTACGATATAGATGGTGATGGCGTTGCAGATGAAGTTTCTAATCTGAATTTAACTACCTTTGAAATAAATAATAGAGAAAAAATAGAAGTAGAAGGAAATGTTATTTATAAATTCATACCCGTCAGATTATCTAATGGTGCGTTAATAACTGACGCTTCAGCCTTTATGGGGAATTTAAGTATTGTTGATAATGCTATTTTATTTACGCCCCCTGATATTTTACCTAAACAACTCTATATAACATATGAAATAACTTATCTAGACGGTAGTATAGAAAATGAATATATTCTTTTAGCTAATACAACGCCTGTTTCTGAAGGTACTCCACGTTTTGAAAATGTAGAACCTAAATTTATCCAAGCGACAGGGCTATTTACACCAATCATAAGGTTGTCGCCAAAAGCGCTAGATGCATTTGGCAATTCAGTACCTGTTTCTTTGATTAGTAATCAACCCCGTTTACGTTCAGGAAATAATATCGTTTATTGGGAAGCTAATGATGAGAATACAGGAAAAAAACAAATTACAGCGCAATTAATACAAATTAATCCTCAAGTTGAATTTGGCCAAGGTAATTTTATCTATGAAGATACCAAGGTTACATTGAAGGTTTACTTGAGTGGTTATGCACCGGTATATCCTGTAACAATCCCTGTTTTAATAGATGAGACAATATCAACAACAGATGAAGAAGATCACTCATTATTAGAGATAACAAATGTGGTTATAAAATCTGGTTTGGAAGGGAGTATAAGCTTCGATATTACTGGTGATGCATTAGATGAAGGTGAGGAAACATTAAAACTAGAATTAGGACGTGATGTTAATTTAGGAGCAAAGGATACAATAATTTTAACTGTTAAAGAAACACCCCCTCCTCCTATTATTAGAGCCAATGTCGTTAATGATGAAGGTGAATATATAAGTATTACTAATGAAGATTTAAATGAAAATTTGTATTTAAGCTTATCTGTAGAAAACAGTGATAACCCTCTGACGGTCTCATGGTCACATACATCAAAATTAGATAGTAATATCCCTTTAGGTACTATTTCCTCTGAACAAAACTTACTAATAAATAAAATTTTGTCGCCGGGACGTCATCGTTTTTCATCGAAAGCCGTTTCGTTAAATGGAGAGTTTTCAGTTGATACTTATGTTGAAATTAGGGTTGTTGAAACACTTAGATTAAGTGCTGATAAAGATAGTGATAGTGATGGTATTCCTGATTTAGTTGAAGGATTAAAAGATAGTGATGGTGATCTAATTCCAGATTATATTGATTCAGTTAATGGCTGTGAACTACAAGTGATTGATAATGATAGAGTGCAATCCGGTGGTTTTTTTATCCAGTCAACATCTGGAAGCTGCATTAAACTAGGTAAAGTTTCGGAATTAAATAATAGCTACAGTCCGTATGTTAGTGCTGATGAAGCATTATTAGTTACCGAAATTCCTACCGACATAGATTATGAAATTGAATTTAACAACAGTATATTAAGTAATTTTGTTGTCACAAATGTATTAGAGGAAAGTGTGACAGTTGTATTACCTATGATGCAACCACACAACCGTGGAGGAGTGTTTAGAAAGTATACGGAAGAAAGGGGGTGGTTTGATTTCGATACATCTGAGCAAGGTAGTAATATTCGTTATGCAAAAGGGGAGCTAGGTTTTTGTCCTTCGCCTGGGGATAAAATTTATCAAGAAGAACCGATATTAGGCGCAAACTGTTTAGAAATCTCAATTAAAGATGGTGGTATTCATGACAGTGACGGTGAGCGTAACGGCGTTATTGATGATCCTGGCTATATGGCATATACGGAGTTACCAATTCAATTAGAAGATATTGTGGTTGAAGTGCTAACAGAAGCACAAGCTAGTGAAGAATCTAACGAAGTAGGATTCGACTTATGTTTGTATATTCTTATTGAAAACTGTAATTTCAACGTGTTGTCAGTAGAAACTAATTTATTCTTGGATAGCCGTATTAGTGATTCTTGGGTTTATTTAGAGGTACCTTTTGGTGATGGCGATTATAACGGGCGTATAATACTTGAAAATTCAGAGCAGAATGTTGTTTACGTTGACTTTAATTTACTTGTTACAGAAATCATTCCTGAGGAGGAAAGTAATGATGATAAAATAGTAAAAAATGCTGGGCAGCTTGGGCTTTATTTCTGGTTGTTATTAATGGTTACTTTTTACGCTCGTTTCATAGACAGAACCTTAAGCATTAAGCTCAGCGTAAATTCCGTCTAACGCATTTTTTTCTTTATACTTCCTCTTCGCGGACTTTTGAGCGTTCCTTGATATATAACTAGTAGCCCATTCGATTTTATGTA
>NZ_JBQKUM010000154.1:0-2951 GCF_054968605.1 Pseudoalteromonas sp. G5_S1_14_S5
CGTTTAAAAAATATCATTTGATTGATACCCAATCCATACTGGCTAACGGAATGGTGATTACGCCATAATTTGCGGTATATAGCATCAAATCTCCTTGAGCATTAAACGTAACACTTGAAATTGCTGTATAGGGCAATAACTTTTCATTTCGCAAGTTATACCAGCTTTTACCACTATCAAAGCTGATATAAATCGGGTGCTCGGTAGTATTGGGCTTGTAATAGAACTCATCTTCACCTACAAAGTTAAACCACTGACCAAACATAATTTTATCATTAATTTGTACAGCAACAGCAATATTAGGTTGTACCGGATTAAACAATATTTCACTTAACCAAGGTTTACCCTGCCTACTTGCCTCAATTGGTAAGAATTGATTCAATAGCTTCCAAGTAAGTTGATCGATTGGTGATGAAACCTTAGAGTCATAATCAAAACGATACAGACCGCTTCGTCCTGCAACCAATAAAGCGAAACTTTGATCATTAAGTTGTTTTCCTACCTCAGGAATAAAACTAACACCTTTTTTAACATCCCCATAATAGAGAATCGAACGGATAGCGTAGGTTTTGCCATGAGCCGTTTCATACAGCTCGGTATTAGGTAATAAAGTCCAAGTTACACCCGCATCATAAGAAACTGACAAGTTGATATCTTTTGCTGTTTGTTTCTCATGATATGCCACGATTTTTTGTGGATCGCTAGGATGGACATCCATCACTATGTACCAATTTTCTCTTACGCTGCAGTCATCATTTATACACAGATGACTGAATGTTTGACCATTATCTCTAGAAACAAGGTTACCAATGTAGATATGGTTTTGTCGCCAATAACTACGCCCCGCCGCATTATAATTGACGTTGTTGCTGCTATTTAGCGTATAAGACGTAGAAAGATTATCTCCATTTTGCATGATAGGTGTTATCGACACCGTATCTGCCGCTTTGTCATAGTCTAAACGGACAAGGTAAGCAACTTCAGTGTATAGGATGTAAGCTGTAAATCCCGTGCTAGTACTTCTTAATACTGCCGCTTGTCCACGCGCTTGTGAGGCATGGCTATCAACAATAGGGGCAGCTTTTACTTTTAAGTCTTTTATTGTTTGACGGGTAAGATCATTAATAACGCGATAACTTTGTCCACCATCAACACTGTATTTAAAACCATACTCACCAAAAGCAATCAGTTGGTACTCACCATCAATACTGGCTTCCATCACCCATTTATTTTCAGAACTGATTTGATCGGTTGAAAATGTCGCCCCACTGTCTCTTGTAACTAAAATCGGCTTCTCTTTACTGATCGGTATTATTCGAAAACTGGTAGCATCAATAAAACCAATCGAGACACCTTGGCAACCTGTCGTTGTGTTTAACAAGTATTGGTAGTCACCATTTTGAATAGCTGCGTACTGAGGGTCTTCATAAATAGCGGAGGACATTGTCATGCTCGTCACATAATCTTCCCCATTAAGCTCAACTGTGGTGCGATCAGTATGCTGCCAAGTTAATCCATCATCCGTAGTGACAACAAGCGAGGTGCGTGTTTCCCCCCCTCTAAGCATCACCCACATATCAGGATTATATGGATTATTGGCAATGCTACAGACTTCTTGATTTTGAGCAGTAACACCAGGTGTAGTACTGTAATTGTCACAATAAGAATTTGACGTTTGTAGATCGCAAATTATATCGCCATACTCACTAATACGCGTAACATGACGACCGCCATTACCTTCCTCATTAACGTCTTTTTTGTCAAAAAACAGTCCATACCCTTCTTTGCTACCGTTTTTAAAACTAATGTCTGCATATTTTCGCTCGACATTACTCGCGTTAAAATAATTATTGAGCAGCTTTACTTCAGTGATCTCACCACCTGCAATAGTAAGACGATAGCCTTCACCATCAGGGGTATCAGTACTCACGGTACCTGAAGCAGAGTAATAAGCACTCGGTTTTGCTATAACAAAGAGATATTGCTCACCACTGATGCTGTCATGACTAAGTGTAAGAGTTCGAATAAATGTGTTGCTATCAAAGCTTGTGGTAAGTGTCGATGCGTAATAATTAGTTACAGGCTGAAAACTGACGCCAGCATCTTTTGATATATACAATCCATTGCGATGAGTTGCTAAAAACACCCAATCTTTAAGCTCTTGAGTGTGACCCCACAAGATACTGTTATTACCTAGAGGCTCCTGAGAAAGTCCAGCATAAGGATGTGCAAGAACCCACGTATCACCTTTATCATGTGAGGTATACGCACCGAATGGGTGGCGAGGGCTTAATGTGTTTTCATCCACAATCAAATCACGATTTGAGAAAATAGCTGTCATATGATTTTCATCAAAATTAGAAAAAGCAGCGGCAGCGCTTGAAAAACCAGCGGGGGTAGAAACAGGCGTAAAATTTGGCGAGCTATCTTTTTTTAGCAACAGAGCACCACGCATGTTACTACCCATAGCATACATATTAGGATTGACTGTCGATGTTACTAAGTAATTGTTTCGTTGAACCCGTGTAACGCCAAAATTATCACCATTGGCTTTTGCAAGTTGTGTGGGGAAACCATCAAAGCTTGCTTGGTCTCTATCTATATGAAAAGTAGGTATTGACCCCGTATCTCCAACATTACCTACTACCGTTGTCGCACTAATATACGCACTAATTTGTTGTTTACTCACAAGCCTATGTCGTTGTATGAGATCTTGAATATGCATAACGCCTAATGCAGCAATGCTGGCTTGATTACTTACGCCTTGTTCCAGCAATAACGTCTCAGTAACCGGGTAACGATGGGAAAATAATTGGATAAGTTTTAATATTTTTTTCTCATCCAACAGGGAATTACTTTGTATAACTTCATTTAAATAATCGACTTCTTCCTGTTCAATTTTATCTAAACCAACATCTTGATATGTGGAGAGTTCAGGATCAGCAGCACCG
>NZ_JBQKUM010000155.1:0-2865 GCF_054968605.1 Pseudoalteromonas sp. G5_S1_14_S5
CTAGATAACGATACTTAGTTGCTATATCGACTCTCTACGAGCTTCAGTCTCTTTAGCTGACTTGAGCTAACTTAGATGAAATGAAAGCGGCAAGCTCATCTAATTCTCCATTAACCCACTGGTTAAACCTCTTGGCTCTCAATCGCTTTACACTGTCGATTAACTCACTTTTCGATAACTTGATATTATGGCCAGTTTCTAAACGGCTCATCAAACTGTAGAAATGCTCGGATTCAATGATTGTCTCACCATAAGTGAGTTTCTTAAGATGTCCTTGCACTTTATGTAGCGCTTCTACAGCAACATCTTTATTGGTATTTAAATCTATGGAAACTAAATGAGCAATACGGTCTATGTGATTTTCATCGTCATAGGCAGATATCGTGTATTCAGATTCTAACAATTTGAATTTTCGGTAATTCGCGAAACGCCTAGTTGTATGTGTTACATATTTAAACAATAGGTCATCGCGAAGTGCATCTACGAGGACGTTACGTTTCATCTCATCAGCTAACGCAAACTTGTTTACCAACGGGTTCATTATCGTTGGAGCATTCTTCTTGCCTTCCTTGAACGTTGAGCCTGTCGCTTCTATCATTTGTTGCTCATCACAATCAATTACGGCCACGTAGTTACCATCTTGATTTTTTGTGAATGAAATATAGTACCCGCACAAGTTGTAGTCTTTGGTAATCATTTTCTCATTGCGCATTACTATATCACCGGGTTTACATTTATAGATTTCCAACGCGGCCGTGATGTCATTATGAAGCTTTTTATCACTCCCATCGAAAAACATATGTTCGGCAATTAACGATAGCTCCAAAGACTCATACGCTGCTCGCCTTACACGTAGACACATGTAGAAGAGCAGTAACAGAGGATCACCAACTGCAATCTGTTTAGGTAAAGTGAAAAATACTTCTTTTTTAGCCAGGATTTCTATTAGTTTGGGGTGAAATGTATAGAAGAACAGTGTCGGCTTTACTTCGACGCCGTTCTCATTGATAACGGGAGCGAGTTTCGAGTTAGTTTCAAGTTCAATAATAAACTGGAAGTCTTTTTGCGTGAAAAGTTTCTGAAGCTCTTCATCTACAATTACACCGTCCAGATCTGTCCATTCATAAACCGTGTGACGTAATTCCTGAATTTGTTCTCTTATACGATCACGAGTCTGACCGTTGTCACTCAAACCACGTAGATACAAGATTTCTTCTAGTTTTGCAGCACATTCAGTATTTTCAAACGGACGCGAAAACCGCTTGGTCTTCATAGCTCGGGCGTTATATGCAATAGCTAACGACAATAGTGCCATTAATGTTTGGATAGCACCCTTAGTTGACACTTGTTCATGTCCCTTTGCTGCAACCGTATAATTACCACCTTTTGGATGCTTGAATTGGACAAGCACTTTAGGGCTGCCATTTCGTTTATTTGGAGCCAGTGCTATGTACTCAGTAGGTAAGATTTCTTTATCATAAGGCACCCCCCTCGGAAGATAAGGTCGCAGATCAATATCCTGCTGAGATAGTGATTTTTTCTGAAGAGCATTTTTTACACTTTCACGATTGGACCTTTTATTGCCTTTGGGACGATTGCGATCCGTTAGAGAGTCACGATCGGCAATTATGGCTAGGTCCACTTTTTTCGCTAAGGTGTAAATATTTGAAGTAGCCCGCTTTTGACCGTTGTGAGTGACTTCATGTAAGACTAAGAACCCTAAGTTCTTAAGTTCCATAAGAGTACGTCGAAGGGTTGCAGGTTTAATGTCATAACGTGCTTCGACGCCTCCTTGAAGTACCTTATTGGCTATGCCACTGTGTGATTTAGCTAAAGTAATCAGATGTTGAGCAATAATGCGTTGCTTCAAACCTAAACTCATATCTTGAATTGTATCAAATAACTCGACATCAGCTGGATCGAACAGAAAAAGAGTAAAACGCCTTTTCAGGTCAATTTTTCCTAGCAATTCTTGTGAGATATCGTTGAGTTCTATCGGCATGTGCTTTATCACTGTTTTTCATGATGCTTTAATCATAACTGTTGAACAAGAATAAGCAACCATGTCATTAGCATCCATTCTATTCTGATTTAAGTTCTTAATAATATGATCTTTTTAAAAATGATTTCTTTAGCTGATAAAGGTTTAATGATTAATATGATTACACCCATATCTAATGTTTTAAGTCCACTATACAATTCTTGATCGCTCAATTTAGTACAGTGATATAAGAGATGAACGTAAGCCTATGTTTTACTTAAAAATGCGAATATTTTGACCCTTTGTATTTATGATCGCTCATTTCAAATCAGTCATAAAATGGGTCTGTGGATAGATCCTACAATGATCATTTGATCGCTCAATTAGATCTTTTGATCGCTCAATTGCTTGTTCATGATCGCTCAATTGCTTATTCATGATCGCTCAATTGCTTGTTCATGATCGCTCAATTACTTTCCACAACTTATCGTGGGTTATGAACATATTGCTCACAAGTTATGCACATGTGAGTAATGGTTGATTCACTTTCAAACTGCCATGATCGCTCATTAGAAAAGTTACAGAAATCTAAAAAAATAAATAAATTCAGTGGTTTATATTCAGTTCCATCACTGTGTGAAACTTTTCTTATTATGTGACCAATCTCCCAAAATATTTTCAATCAAACAATTCCTCTTAATATAGTCAGCAGCAATGGTCTTTGTTTTAAGTTTCTATCCCTGATCAGTCATGAACGGCCTAAGCGATAAGCCCTGCTGTGTATGGGTTTAACATCCCTGAAAAGCAATGAGCGATCATGAATGTATTGAGTGGCAAGCCCCGCTGTGTATGGGTTTAACATCCCTGCACAGCAATGAGCGATC
>NZ_JBQKUM010000156.1:0-2802 GCF_054968605.1 Pseudoalteromonas sp. G5_S1_14_S5
CCTCTTAGCCTTATTAGGTGTCAGTTTATTTGGCTGTGGTGGCGGAGGTGGTGGTAGCTCGACAACTGTTACCGCAAATGAAGATCCACAAGCGCCATATTCACCAGAGCTAGCAGCAAACACAGCCATCTTAAATTTGAAAGACAACGGTAATGTTGATGTTGAAAGTGTTGAAAACACGGCGAGATTAGTATCGGTCTTTTACGATGAAGTCGTTCAAGATATCTTCGATGGCCTTGACCTTTCAACAACCGCAAGTATAGACGAGCTAAAAAGTGTCATGTCTGGAAAGAACAAAGAGTTGAAAAGCATAGACAGAAAAACATATTTAGTAAGTAATGATGTTGTCACTATCTTTTATGATGCGGGTAATGCGTTGAGCTTTGCTACAGTATCTGTTTTTGAAGACCAATCTGATGCTAGAGGGGATACCTATGAGAATCTTGGCTACGTAATAGAGTTAAGCGATAAACTGGTTTGTCATCTTAGGTTCAATTTTTCTGGAATAGATGAATACTTGTCCTGTGATAACTCCGAGATTGAAATGTCATACAAACATTCAGGGCAATCCACAGAGTATAAACTCAAAGTGGATAGAGTAGAGGAGAACTTTCCAAACACCTCCGTAAGCTACTATCCGAATACCAATCAAGTATTTCTGAACAGCTCTAACTCTGGATTCTTGAACAACGATACGACAATTACGTGGACACCTTAGATAGTAAAAGACTTCAGCATGCGTTACTAAGCACAGTAATAAGGTTGTGCTGATTTAGGTAACTCGTAACAAAGTTACTAAAGGCCTGCTTGAGCTAATAGCCACCTTCCCCCTCGGTGGCTATTATATTTTTCAAAATAACAGCCTAGGTGTAGAGCTGTTTGTTTTGCTGTTCCAGCACTATGTAACTATTTAAGTTACAAAGCTATACAGAATTAGTTGAGAAGTTACGGTACAATTGCTCTTTTTATCAGTTTACGATAGTGCTAGTAAGATAAATCGTCTGTTAACAGCTTACGTGTTAAATAGAATGAAGAGGCCCTACATCGCTCATGTCTCGAATTATTATCATCTTGCTATACAAGAAGCCTGATTGTGAAGAGTACGCCCCCCTAACTGTGGCTATGGCCATATTTTTTAGGAATTAATTAGACTACTCTACGAAATTTAATTAAAATAGAATTTGTATTTTGACTATAATTTTAAGATAGCAAGATGTGCGTTTATTTTTAAAAATAGATATGAAACAAGTGTTAGCTATTTTTTGAAAATTGTACCAACATATTCAATTACTTATAATGTTTGATATTGGTGAAACGATTGACATTGTATTTGCCAAATATTTTAGAGCTCTTTTATGAAAAAATTTACTTTTTTATTTGTTATCTTAACTTTGCTTAATGGCTGTGTGACTCGGAAAATTCCTGTTATGCCAGAAGCCACATCAGTTACTTCTATCTCGGAAACAAGCGCGTCGCATCAGGGCTGTGAAACTATCGATGTTTATGTACTTGAAGATGCCCATCCAAATAATGTTGTTCCTGTTTTGAAAAATGAAGCTTACCTAGCCGGAGCAAATCACTACAGTATATCTGAAGTAGTAGAAACTAGAAGAGGAAGACCAAGTAGTGTTGTAGCTCAATTCTATTCATGTGAATCAGCGCATCGCTCCACTTCTGATGCGACGATGAAGTTGTTGCCTGGGGCTCAAAGTGTTTCGCCAGTTGCTTTTTCTGAAGTAGAAAATACTAGCTGTAAGATCCTTACTACGAAGACTTTTGAGGAAACTTCACCAGAGCAATTAGAAGTAGACATTGCTAACGAAGCGTATATGTTAGGAGGAAATAGGTTTCATATAACAAAAATATTGGAAGTAGACAATGGAGCTCCAACCTCTGTAGTTGCAGATATTTATCGTTGTAAGCACAGAACTTTAAATGACTAATAATGGTTTAGGTTGCTAATAAAATACTTTACTTTTGTTATTGCTAAAGTTTCTCTTTATCTGGAAAATTATTTGTTCTAGTAGGGCATAAAAGATAAAGGCTGAGCGTTCATCGCTTGGCCTTTTTTATTAAAATCAATATGTTACCCGCAAGGTATATAAAGGCACAGCCGAGAGCGTAGCAACCCGCTTGCCAAACATAGGCTTGCTCCAACCAGGCGGGTAACATCTTGTTCCGTTAGTTCTAGGTTGATTTGTTCGCAGTATCTATCGAGTTTGCTCATCGTCATCACCTTGTTAATCACTTCAACAACCAATATACCTGAATAGATATGTTTGTAAAAATCAATACTTTTCTAACAATCGTTTAGCTAACCTAAACATTGATCAATCTGTGCATCAATATATATAGCTAACTGCAAATACTGATATTAAAAAGATAATGAAAATAAAACAGGTTGAAACTAAGAATAAACTTAAAACAAACGATTCTTTTTGATGTGAGATGGAGCATGTTCTCTATGATAGATTTCATGCTCTAAATTTAATTATTGGTGTATAAAATGGTACGAGTAGACGTCAGAAAATTATCTAACACACTGATTAACGCAGGCGTTCCAGAGAAGAGAGCGGTATTACTTGCCCAAGCATTTAAAGATTCGATTAATGAAATCGATCCCGTCTCTCAATCGTATGTGAACAAAAAGGTTGAGAAGTCCAAAAATGAAACTGTTCAGTATCTGTTGGCATTCTTGGGACTACAGATGATCTTGATTCCTTGTTTTCATTACATCATGACTAACCTGTAGAGATAAAAAAGTCCGATATTGGCGTACCAATATCGGACTTTTATGTTTAA
>NZ_JBQKUM010000157.1:0-2776 GCF_054968605.1 Pseudoalteromonas sp. G5_S1_14_S5
GGGCGCCTATATGTATTTGCATAAGTGGCTACGTATGTAAAAGTACATTGAATATTGCCAACCACTTGCACATTTGCCTGTTGTTGCATATGATGCGTATCATCTTAACAAAAGACAGGTTCCAGATGAAAATGAATAACTAACTCTTTCACTGATATCTTAAGTATTTATTTTTTAATGGAGCTAGTTATGTCTACAGTAGTTGTTTCTGCCTGTGAGCTGTCGGTTCAGGATAAACCGGTTGTTATCGTCCGAGATCTTGAGTTTCATTTTGCCAACGGAGAGAGCTTGTGGCCAGCATTGAGTTTTAAGCTCGGTCGTGAAGCTACCGGCTTGGTTGGTCGTAACGGTGTTGGTAAAAGCTTGCTGGCGCAACTACTCATGCACTCTCTGTCCCCTAGTGGTGGTAGCATAGACTGGCTTGGTCGTGTGGGGTACCTTTCGCAGCTCCCTGATAGAGACCGTTGTACAGTAGCGCAAGAGTTCGCGCTAGAAAAGCCGCTTGCCGCCTATCAGCGAGTACTTGATGGCAGCACTACTCAGCAGGATTTTGATTTGTTGGAGTCGCATTGGGATTTGTCTGAGCGCTTGGAGGACTTGCGAGAGCAGTTGAACTATCCTGATCTGAGTTGGGATACCCCTCTGTGCGATTTGTCTGGCGGACAGCAAATGCGCTTACGTTTGCAAGCCGTGCTCATGGAGTCGCCAGACTATCTTATTCTCGACGAGCCCAGTAATCATCTCGATCAAAATGCGCGTATCTGGTTAAAGGACCAGGTTGCTGATTTGTGCGAGAGGGGGTGTGGCGTTCTGGTGATCAGTCACGACCGTGACCTGCTTAACCAGATGTCCTGCACGTTGGAACTAACCTCCTTGGGGATCCGTCGCTATGGCGGAGGTTTCGATTCTTATTTTCAGTATAAGCAGGCCGAGCTGGATGCTGGTGAGCGGAAGTTGGAACAATCGAAGCGTCAGTTAAAGAACCAGTGTGCGATAAAACAGGAACGTCTAGAGAAGCAGCAAAAGAGTGAGAAGCGTGGTAAAGCTAAGTTAGCTGGAGGTGGTTTTGCTCGCTTTGCTAAGCAGGACATGAAATCCCGTGGTGAGAAAACGCTTACACGTAATAATACACTGGAACAAGACCGTATTGGTAAAGCTCGACAGCAACTGCATCAGGCAAAACAGTGCATGGAGTGGATCAAGCCGATAGGCTTGTCGCTGGAAACTACCCGGCTACCGAATGCTAAGCGTGTGATTCAGATGCATCAATTGAGTGTGGGTTTTTCACAATTGACACCACCAATATTGCATGTAAACGAGTTGACGATCTACGGCAGTCACCGAATCTGGCTTCAGGGGGCGAACGGTAGTGGTAAAAGTACTTTTCTAAAGACGCTAGCCGGGCAGTTATCAGCGTTGGATGGCCAGTGTTATGTTGGTGTTAAAACTGCCTACTTGGACCAGCAACTGGCGTTGTTGAGCCTAGAGCAGAGTGCTGTAGAGAATTTTCAGCGCTTAGCGCCAGGACTCGCGAGTGTCGAGTATCGTTCACGTCTGGCTTGGTTGCGCCTAAGGCGCGACAAAGCTGAGTTTGCTGTTAAAGAGTTAAGCTGTGGTGAGCGCTTAAAAGTAGCACTGGCGTGTGCACTGCTTGGACCAGAGCCAGCACAACTTCTATTGCTTGATGAGCCAAATAATCATTTGGATCTGGAGTCTTTGCTAGCTCTGGAAAGCGCGCTATGCGAGTACCGCGGAGCACTGATCCTGGTTAGTCATGACGCGACACTTGCTGCTGGAATAGGTATTGATAGCCACTGGAGTGTCGTCGATGGAAAGTTGTACTGCTCGTAAGTTATTGGGCTGTATTGAGGCGTTGCTATAAAAAACTTTTAAGGTTGCTTTACAAACAATCAATGAATTAAGTTAGTTATCTAGATGCATCAGTTCCACTAAATCTTACGCTTCAATTTGAAAAGAAGAGAGTTGCTCACTTTGATTAAGGCGCTGAATTTTAAATCAAAGACAAGAGGTAACTCTCATGCATCATAAAAGCAATCTAATCATAAAACACAAAGCGAGTCTTGTTAGTCTAGCAGAGGAATTGGGGAATATATCCAAAGCTTGTAAGATCATGGGCGTGTCCAGAGATACGTTCTATGGCTATCAAGAACTTGTGAAGAAGGCGACGTTGACTCATTTGTCAACGAGTCTAGCAGAACTCCAAACATCAAGAACCGTGTAGACGAACGAACAGACAGAAGAAGCTCTTGTTGAGACGCTATCCAGTTCCCAGCTCACGGCCCGGCAGCGAACTGCGCAAAAAGGGTGTGTACGTTTCAGGTAGCGGAGTTCACTAAATTTGGCTAAGGCATAACCTGGAAAACTTCAAGAAGCGCCTGTTGGCGCTCGAAGCCAGAGTGTCGATGGATGGCGCAGGACGATGAAGCATGTGGTGAGATAGAAATCCACCCCCCAGGTAATCTTGGCTCACAGGACGTATTTTACGTTCGGAATCTAAAGTGTGTTGGGCGGAAATACTTGCAAACCTTTATCGATATCTTCAGCAAAAGTTTGCTAAGCTCTACACAACGAAAAAACCTATGGCTGCGACTGGACATAGTTTATGGCCGTATCCTTCCGTTCTTTGACACCCAAGAGCTTCAGATGTTTCGAATCCTGACGGACAGAGGTACAGAGTATTGCGGTAACGTTGAGCGGCAATACTCTGTACTTCTATCCGGCTATAACGATATCGATCACACGAAAAGAATGCCTA
>NZ_JBQKUM010000158.1:0-2740 GCF_054968605.1 Pseudoalteromonas sp. G5_S1_14_S5
AAGCTCGAGGTTGCAGGGGTTTCTGGGCTCGATGATAGCAGCTTGGACAGAGTCATTAATAAAATTACATCTGGTGAATTGACAAGTCTTGAGAGTATCCAAGATTACGTTTCTGCTTATAATATCATCAACGACTACCTTAATGATCCAACGAAAACACCACCATCAAGCTTGGAGTATGAGACTGTCGGTATCATGGCAGTATCTGATACAAACCTCAGTGAGATTAACCAAGGATTAAAAGATAAATTGGTTAACGCCTTTGATGATATTCAAGCATTAGTTGATACAGTCAATATTCCTAGTTTAGAAAACGATATGGATGGCGACGGCATTATTGATGACTGGGATAAGGACATGGATGGTGATGGTGTCGCCAATCATCTTGACGCTTTTCCCGCAGACAAGTTTTCCTCGGTAGACTTAAATGGTGATGGTATCCCCGATGCTGGCATACAACCATCAAGAACTTTAAATGTTGGTAAAGATGACAGTGTTGTTGTTGTCTCGGGTGAGGTACTTGAATTTATTCCTGTCACATTAACGACTGGTGCAAGTTTAGCCGATGTATCATCACGCTTCGGTAAAATCGCCATTGCTGATAACAGGATATTATTCCATGCGCCGGCGAATGTACCGGAGCAATTCTACATAAATTACCAGTGGAACGACGTTAATGGCGATGTTTTTGACGAATTGCTAAAATTGACTTCAGGCAGTACAAATGCTGATGCGCCTGTGTTTAATAATATCAGCCCGATAGAAATCGATGCTGAAGGGCTATTCACTCGAATCGATGCACTTTCTCCTAGTGCTGTTGACATCTTAGGCAATCCAGTCTCGGTAGCAATCGATGGTACACCTCGAATTCGTTCTGGTAATCAAGTGGTGTATTGGATCGCTATAGATGATCAAGGGCGAGAATCCATTGCCGGTCAACTATTCAAGGTAAATCCTCAGGTTAATATCGAACAAAAAAGAATTGCTTATGAAGGCGAGAAATCCATATTAACCATAAGACTTAATGGATTGGCGCCGGATTATCCAGTTAATATTCCATTGAACATTGTGCAAGAAGCCTCAAGCAGTGATGGTAACGACCACGGATTATCGCCAACAATGATACTGTCTATTGAAAAAGGTCGTACGGCATCTATGGAATTTGACGTTTATGCTGACGATGTGATTGAAGGTACAGAAACTGTAGTGGTGAATCTCGATCTGTCTGTCAATAAAGGGGTATATGACTCGGTTCAGATTGACATAAATGAAGGTGCGCCGATCCCTGTTATTGAAGCGAATGTTATTGATCGTGACAGTCAAATCGTGACGCTTGCCTACCCAGAGTTGGTAGAAGAGTTATCAGTGGCTGCTACCATTGCTCAATTCGCAATCGACATAGAGTTTGAATGGTATTATCGTCATTTTGGGGAGAACGCTGAGTTCATTGGTAACACCATGAATAACAATCCGCTCGCAATAGGCAAGGCTCTATCAATTGGGCGTCATGAGTTTGAGTATATAGGGAAGCCAGTTAATTCAGATATTCCACCCATCATAGGTAAAGCGTTACTGCGTGTTATAGAGCCTCAAGATCTATCTTTTGATAAGGATAGTGATAGAGACGGTATTTCAGATAAAGATGAAGGATTTGTTGATAGTGACGGTGACTTGATCCCAGATTATCTCGATAGTGTTGATGTCTGCGAATTGCAAGTTATCGACAACGATAAAGTTGCAACAACAGGTGGTTATGTATTGGAATCAACCCCTGGTAGTTGCTTAAAGTTGGGCCTGGTATCGGAAAGTGTGGGCAGTTACAGCCCATTTGTGAATGTCGTTGATTTGGGTGAAGACCCTAACGATATTTTTAAATTACCTCCAGATGACGAAAACCTAGAGGTTTATGTTGCAAGTAATGTTCAGAATTTTACTGTAACAAATGTCATTAATGACAGTGTCACCGTTGTTTTACCTCTTACATCACCGTTTACAATAAACAGCGTATTACGAAAGTACTCGGATAAAGAAGGGTGGTTTGATTTTGACATCACAGAGCCTGGTAGTGGTTTACGGTATGCGGTCGGTGAGCCTGGTTTTTGTCCACCGCCTGGCTCAGAAGAGTATGTCGACACCTTGGCTGAAGGTGCTCATTGCCTTGAAGTAACAATAAAAGATGGAGGGCGTCATGACAACGACGGTATTCGAAATGGTCAAATAGACGACCCAAGCTATGTTCTCAATAAAAAGTCCACAACGCCAATTGAAGGAAGAATGCCAATTGAAGTAAGTGGAGGGAGTGTTAGCTTGATGTTTATATACAGTATGCTGATATTGTTCATAGCTAGAGCATTTGGTCGCCAAAACGACGGCGAACGCTGGCTGAGGACGCAGCCCATTTGCCGTTTTCGGGGTAACCGTTCACCTACAGGTTATTGACTAGGCGTTTGCAATGTTAGTGAACTGCTGCCGTGTAGCGACAGACCAGTAAAGGACTAGGTGGGTAGAAATACCCGCTTACACTTAAATAACCAAGTTTGTGTTCACCAAAGATGGCGCTACGATTGCTTTTGAAGTTGAAGACGGCGCTGCGAACTGTGCTTTTGATGTTAACAAAGTAGACAAAGCAATGGCAAAGACGACAAGTGCTCTTGTTTTCTTTACTCGCTATGAATCTGCTGACGAGACCCAATACTCTATCGATAAAATCAGTTTGAATGGACAAGAAATAACAAATACC
>NZ_JBQKUM010000159.1:0-2732 GCF_054968605.1 Pseudoalteromonas sp. G5_S1_14_S5
TGCGGCGTTAGTTTTCTTTTGGAGTTTACAGTGATGAATATTCCTGATTATTGGTTGGATTTTGTATCCCAGAACGATTTGGGTAATAAAACATTTGAAATCCCAGATGACTTTGATTTGTCAGAGTTAGGGGCAGACTTTAAGATATTTACACGCTCTGAAATTGAAGATGAAACTAGTCATTGTTATCCGGGTATCAACGTTGTTAAGTCTGGATATATAGCCGTTGGTAGCTGCTTATGTGGGTCTGGAGATCCATACTTTATCAATGTTAATGATGGCGAAAACGGAAAGCTCTATCGAGTTTATCACGACGACAATTCCGTCGATATTGTTGTAAATAATTACAAAGATCTCTTGAACTTCGTGGAAGCGGAAAACTAACAAATTGTTCAAGATTGATTCGGCACGCGTGGCATTTTTACCATGCGTTAGGTTTAGTGCTTAAGGTGGTATGGGGAGGCTTATGTATTGCGTGCCTCACACCTTAACAAGGCGTTAAACGGCAATTATAGATTTTGTCGCTTTTGAAAGAATAGATAGCGAGAAGTTACTGTTATATAATACGAAAAATTTTGAGTGAGGTTCCATGATGCCAAAAAAATGTAAAGTATTAACAATTATGAACATGAAAGGAGGGGTCGGAAAAACAACTGTTTCCATGCACCTTAGTTCGATTGTTGCCCATCACTCAATTAATGAGAATGTAAAAAAAGTCCTCGTTATTGACTATGATCCTCAATTCAATTTATCTCAAGCATTCTTAAGCGTAGAAGATTTCGAGCGCACAGAGCGCGAGCGAAAAAACGTATTGTCAGTGCTGGTTGAAGAACAATCAGGTTTGGACCTGTTTAATATCCAGAAGCCAGATACTACAAAGCCTCCGTGTTTAAAAGACGTTGTGACGACATTATATAAAGATATTGAGAATGAAAGACAATTTGACATTCTTCCTTCTACTCTTGAATTAATGTATTTGGCTTTGGGGCGCTCTGGTCAAGCTTTGACTACGATGGAAAAGCGGTTTGAAAACTTTATGATTGAAGCTCGCGACACTTATGATTTGATAGTAATTGACTGTCACCCTGCTGGCTCCTTGTTTACAAAAACAGCGATCAAGTCATCAGATCACATCTTGGTTCCGATTACCCCGCATAACTATGCATCTAGGGGGGTAGGTTTGATGGTTAATTTTGTTAATTCTCCTGAATTTAAGAAAAGCAAGCCCAAAATGCATATACTATTTAATCATACGCCAAAGTCAGATTTGGTTATTGAGAAAGAGATTCGAGATCATGAGCGTTTCGGTTCAAAGTGTTTAACTCAAACGATGAAAAAGTACACTGCATATACAGGGTTGGTTAATGGTGATGGTTATGTTTGGAAGCTGAATAAGGCTTATAGCCAAAAGGCATATTTCAATATGAGCAGCATAGCAACTGAATTACTCAACAAAATTTATGCTTAAGGAAGAAACATGAGAAAAAGTACTAAGGTGAAAGCGGCAAGGATTTTATCATCATCACTTCTATCTTCCGATCTAAACCCAAAAGAGTTGATGGAAGTGTGCGAATCCATGATGGGCAAAGATGATTTTGTCCGCGAGTTAGCCTATAACCTACAAAACCTTGTGGGGAGTGCCATGTACTCTAATCAAGATGAAGATACAGATAGTTCTGAAATTGATTACGCTATTGCACTTATGAGAAGTAAGCGTATAACCAAAGATAAATATCTAGAAATATTGTCGGATATGTTGCCTGGGTTAAGTGATTACTTAAGGGAGAGGCGCACAACGATGAGGTCTATGCTTGAATTAACTATAAAGCATACCGATCCTGGTTTTTTCTCAGAACTGTTACATCGACTGAATAATGACGACTATTTAGAGCACATATTAAGTAGGGATACATAATTGAGCAGAATATTAGAACAAATTAAAAAAATAGATTGGGTTAATAATCTAAGTGTCGCTAATAGTAGCTCAGAACTGTATGAAAAAGCTGAAGAATCCCAGGTTAAGTTAACTCTTTGGTGTAAACAAATCGAAAATTTATATATGGGAAATACAGCACTTCCCTTTATTAGGGAGGCTCAAGTATCTTCCCAAGATTTTTTTTGTTTGTTATCACTTGGTATTTACAAAGCTTCTGCTTCATCACTAAGAACAATAGTTGAGAGTTTTCTCTACTTTAGTTATTTCAAAGATCATTTAGTCGAGTTAAGGACTTTATCTGAAGATAGTTCATATTACATTTCAAAAAAAGAAATTTTAGATTATCACAACCTTCATTCGATAGGCTTCAAAGACAAGGCTCAGCATACAGGTTTCAAGAAAGATATAGAGGAATTTTATAGCAAAATATCTGCAATAGTTCATGGGCAAAAACCCGGTGTTTGGCATTCATCTAGTTGTTTGACTGAAAAATGTTTTAACCCAATAATTGCAGAAGAAGCTATAAATGATTTTGTAATGCTTATTGATATAATCAATATATTGATGCTTATAATGATTTCGGATGAAGACTGGGTAAATGTCCCCGTTAAATCTCGTCAAATTTTTATAAAAGGAATGTCTAAATCAAGAAAGGATCATCTAAATAGGCACTAATTTGCCGTTTAACAAACAATTTAAGAGTGATTCCCCACGCTTGGCATTTTGGGTTTGGGTCAGGTTCAGTGTTTACGGTGTTCAAATTGAGTGCAGCAGTAGCGTGGCTCACACCTTAATT
>NZ_JBQKUM010000160.1:0-2562 GCF_054968605.1 Pseudoalteromonas sp. G5_S1_14_S5
GCTCGGTATCGGAGTAATTTTCAGGAAGTGGCCAACTTAGGTTGTTGTGTTTAAAGCGCAGTAGTATTTCAGAGACGGTCGAGCGACTGACTTTGGCGCAAGTAGCGATTTTTCTCGTCGACAAGTTGCACTCATATTTGAGGCGCAATACCTCTTTAATGTTTGTCATAGATGTTCTCTTTTTAGGCATTGTCACTTCCTTGCTACGTTAGATTATCTAACAAGGATAGTGAGCTATTGATTTAAAAGAGAAAAGAAAGGTATTCCGCTAAACCGGACAGGGTTTCCGCTAAACCGGACAGTGATTCCGGAGTTCGTGGAAATTTGGCTGGTTTATCCCGGAAATGGTGTCCGGATTAAAACGGAATGAATGTCCAGATAATCCCGGAATCGGTGGTCGGATTGCTCCGGAATATGCAATAAAGCTGCATCAGCAATAAAGTAACGATTATTTTGCGCGGCTTTAAGGCAGTGAATATGGCGCTTAGTGACCTCTGAAAATGCTTTTGCATCGTTCGTGTTTCCACTGAGAGCCTGCATATAAACAGGGAGCCCTGCTTGATTTTCACAAATTAATTCAAGGACAACTTGATTCAATTCAGGTCGGTGATCTCGACTATAACCTTTGACGAGTTGAATAGAATTAATGTCCTCTCAACAGTTCGCTTAGGCTTGGAAGTGTTGCGACATTCTGGCTACACAATAAAGAGAGAAGACATGCTCATATCAGCGACTGTTCTGGCTCAAGATTTACTCAAGCACGGTTGTGCTTTGGGGAAATTATGAGGGGATCCCTCAGTACGCTGCCAGGGCAACCGCATGAGTAGATTATTTGTAAACAGAAACGACTATCTTTATTAACTCGTTAAGACTTGAGCTGTGCAAGTCCTGATTGCGTTTAAGAAACAAACAAGGATAAGAGAAAGTCACCTTCAAAAAAATATCTCATTAGTTAATGGTTTGTGAATTTTAACATTAACTCAACTCATGCGCTCGCCCTGAACCGATCGTTATATTTGGTATTCGATCAATTAAGCCCTACAAATCATTTGAGGTCTCGCCCTGATGGCAAGCCAACGTTAAGCTATTGAGTCGTTTTAAGTGCAATTCAGGGCAGAATTGGTAGAGAGAGTCGTGTAACATATTGAGTTCTCACATCTTGTTGTCTAGTCAGTTGGTGTTTGTCAAAACCATTTGATCACATAACAAAATGTGCATCTACTTTGACTTAATTATTTTTCAAAAAATCATTAGTGGATTCTTCAGCGCTTTACTCATTCTGTTTAAATCATACTTGAAAATGGTAAAGATTTACTTATATCTGAAGCTATAATGTGTGTTGTGACGGAAATACTCATCTTGATAGTTTTTGGGCGTTATGCCTTTATACTTTTTAAACATTCGATTAAAGCTATCTACTTGCTCATAACCTAATTTTTTTGATATTAAGCTAACTTCATCTCCATTTCTTAACATATATAAGGAAATATTGCTTAAAACATCACCTCGAATATGAGAAAAAGAAACACCTACAGACTTACAAAAACGTTGTACAACCTGTTCTGACACCCCTAGCAGATTTGAAACCACTTCCAGCGTCGGAAAACCTAAATATCGACAGTAGTTTATCAGTTCACAAAAAGTACTATATTGGTCATCTGGTGAGGGTATCTCTAATAAATTTTTAAGCTCTCTGGAACTTAAGATTACCCCATTACTTTCTTTCATCTTCATATTGTACTTGACATAATCTCTAGAATCTATCCACAACTCTAAGCGGGATGAACCATATTCGATATCACACCCAAAATAGTCTTCATACTTGCTTCTGCTTATCATAGTATTAGGTAATCTTATTTTTAACGGTGTGTAATTTTGATCAAAGTGAGATTTGAGAGTCGATATCATTGCAAAAAGCACTCTAATATTATCATGAAAGCGTGTTTCTGGGAGAATAAAAGGGTTTTCGTATGACCATACTGAATATTTATTCAGATTTATTAGAGATAAGCAAGCACCTGTTTGCATTCTATTGACTACGTTGTTTACTTTCCATATTAATGTTGAAACATCTTGACATTTAAATAACCAGCCATTGAATGGATCCTCGACTATTAAATCAAGTTTTTTGTATGTGTTAAATACATAATCTTTGTCTTTTGATAGATTAAGCAAATCTATATATAGTAACGATAATGCTTGAGTAGGAAGTAATGACATGTCTTCATTAATTAAATCATTAGGGAACCGTAAATCATGCGAATCAATTCCATAATTAGTCAATGTGTTTTTATATAGCTTTTTTATCCCCGCGACTCTTATGAATCGAGTTTTTTTAATAGCTTCCATTATTGTAGATTTTTCAACCTTTTAACTTATTTAAAGTAGATTGTTTGATTTTTTAATATACAAAATCAATTATATAAATAATAAATTATTTTAAAGAATTTATTATTTATAATATGTCAGAATTGTGATGTGTCAAGTTGTACGCATCATATTTTAGATAAAAACAGAAACACTCATAGAAAGGCATAAATAACCTGAGATCTGGTTAAGCCT
>NZ_JBQKUM010000161.1:0-2427 GCF_054968605.1 Pseudoalteromonas sp. G5_S1_14_S5
ACTAGCCCCAAGGTTATGTTGAGCATGCGCATCCCCCTGCTCAGCAGCTTTTCGATACCAATACACAGCCTGCTTATAATCTTGGAGTACGCCTTCGCCATTGTCGTACATTGACCCAAGGTTATATTGAGAACGCGCATCCCCCTGCTCAGCCAAAGGAACTCACTCATTGTAGGCTGTTTTAAACTCACCTTGATTGTAAGCATCAAGACCTTTATTAAAGTCTGCCGACTGTGCAAACGGTGTAAACAAGAGCAAAGCGAGTGTGATCATTCCCCTCACAGATGAAACCTATTTGTAAAATAAAAAAGGTATATTAATTTTTTAAACATACAGACTAAAGGCTGAGTAGTCCCATGATCGGGCTGGCAAGAGCTGGAGTAAAAGAGACTCAAAGCCGCTATGTTTTGATGGCGCATGACTGGTGTCATGTCAACTTTTCTAAACATCAGAGTAAGTTTGATAAGACCCAGATGTCTCATGCTTTGGATGTGGGGTACGAGTTACAAGCCTCTCTACTTGTTGATGCTGACACGGGAGAGCCTATCGCTCCAGCGGGCCTGAACTTATTGACTGAGAAAGGCATTTATCAATGTCGGTCTCAAGACATTCAACCGAAACAAAGCTATCTGGACTCACTGTTTGATAGCATTCAATGGTAAGAACAATTGCGTTTAGATAAGCCTTTAGTCCACGTTGTCGACAGGGAAGCGGATTCAGCAAAAGATCTAAGACGGTTAGGGTCTATAAATTGGTTAACACGAACAAAAAAAACCTCTATTTTCTGTCATGAAGGGCAATTTAAAACGGCTGAGGCAATCGGTCGAAAGCTAAATCCAGATATCAAAGGCGTTGTTTCAATACGAGGCAGAGAGGGTTATCTTTTTGTCGGAGAGACGAAGGTTGAGTTGCAGAGAAAGTCGGAAAAGTTGGCGTCGCAAGCGCCTGAATGTCGCCTTGTTATGAGCTTAGTGACCGATGAAAAAGGCAATGAGTTGGCAAGGTGGTATTTATTGTCGAATGTTTTCGATGTTGATGCGACAGAGATAGCGATGTGGTATTGCCATCGCTGGAATATTGAGTCTTGGTTCAAGCTGTTGAAAACGAATGGTCATCAGCTTGAGAAATGGCAACAAACAACGGGTGAATTGATACTCAAACGATTAATTGTGGCCAGTGTTGCAACGACGCTCGTTTTCAAGCTTTACTCAGATAAGTCAGAAGAAGCGAATGAATTTAAAGGTTTTTTAGTGAAATTAAGCGGGTGTTTAACGAAGCGTTCAAAGCCAGTGACACATTCAGCCTTGCTTGCTGGCCTCTGGGTGTTCTTACAAATGTGCTAGGTATTGAACACTTACACGACAGAGGAAATCAATAGGATGAAAGAGTTGGCCAGTTCGTTTTTGCTCAATTTGTGTAGATACCTATGCCTAGAAGGTGATTAGAATTCAAGCAGCCAGCCGTTATTTTCAAAGAAATAACAGTTGCCACTTGATATTAGAAAGTGTCGTACTTCGGAGTTGAATTAAGGCATTAACAATTAAAAAAGCAGAGAAGTACCTTTCGAATGAAAGGTACTTCTTGTTTGCTATACCTTAAATTTTATAATTTGGGTATTATTTCTTTAAAGATATATTTACGCTCCTGTAGTTTCTTATATCGTAGCGAAAGCGAATATAATTACCCTCTTTTTTATTGACGATTTTTCCTATCAAGCCCTGTTCAGTAGTAGAGCCTACTTGAACGTCTTCCAGATCCATTTTTTGTACTCTTCTGGCAATGAGTGGCGCCCATTTGTGTTTGAACCTTTGCGCTGCTCTCTTAATTGGTATCTCAAGCTCTGTGGTTTTATTATGAGGGCCCCAAGTAAAAGTAACCACTATCACATCGCCGACATCCAATTTATTGACGCTAGGGGTGTTAGTTAACTCTATTGCTACATCTTGGTACAAGTTTAAGTAAAGATTAGACAATGGCCCTTTCCCATTAAATAAGGCCATTTGACCATTTTCAGATCTCATGTAAATACCGTATTCATTTCCTGCATTTACAATTTTTGCAATATCTTTAACTTTGTTAAAGACCGATTCTCCTTTATTTATCGCAACTTTAAATTCAAAATTATTGTTTAGAGAGTCTGCTCCACTCAAAACAACCCAACCATCGTGATTAGCCCTAACAACATTCATCACGGTTGATTCAAAGTACTGCGCACCATCGTGCTTGTCCTCGTTATCACCTATCCTGTCGCGGTCAGTATCAGCCCATTCAAGTTCGTTATCGGGGAAAGCGTCGACTATATCAGGATAGCCGTCGCCATCGCTATCTTTCAGACTGATATCAACTCGGTTAATCAAGGCCTGCAACGCCGCCACATCAGCAATGTCACGTTCAGCTGCAATCGCTAATTGGTAATCAGCCTCATTC
>NZ_JBQKUM010000162.1:0-2327 GCF_054968605.1 Pseudoalteromonas sp. G5_S1_14_S5
AGTGTGTAGGTGGTCGATTTAACGAACATCATTTAATACGTATCGAAACAGAAAGGAAAGGTCGCAATTGGAGACCTTTTTTGTTACCTTTAACAATAACGTAGCACACTTGAGGTACAGTATGAAGACGGAAATGGTTAGAGCTAGGGTATCTAGTGAGTTAAAACACGAATCTGAAGTTATCTTGTCAGAACTAGGTATGAGCATGTCTGATGCAATTCGGATTTTTCTTAGTCAGGTGAGGTTACGCCATGAGTTTCCTGTTGAACTTAAAGTGCCAAACCAAGTTACCCTTAAAGCCATGAAAGAGCCTGTTACTAATGATGTCTATGACTCAGCGGACGACTTGTTTATGGATGTTTTAGGTAGTAGCAGTGCTAAAAATTAAAGTAAAAAATTCTTTTAAAAAAGACCTAAAACGAGCATCAAAAAACACACGCTGCAATACTTCGCTGTTAAAAGAACTCATCAACGATCACTTAGTTAAGACTGGTACTGTACCGAGTGAATATAAGCCACATTTACTACAAGGTAACTGGAAGCCACACATGGAGTGCCATATTCAACCTGATTTTTTGTTGATTTGGGATGTTGATTGGGACGCACAAGAATTGATTTTAGTCCGCTGCGGTTCTCACTCGGAACTGTTTGGGTAATCAAAACCCCTTTGCCATAACGGCACAGAGTGCGAACCCTGATTAAGACACAAGAACGGCTCCCGATTAGGAGCCGTGTTTTTCAGCACAAAGACAACTAGGGACAAACTTCATGCTTATTAGTAGTCTAGTTAATGGTGTTCATTTGTGCCTGATTTACCATAGAGTCATTTAATCTTCACCAAAATTCAGATGCAAAAAGGCCCCTGTCGCAAATTCACTATGCCACTACAGTCTTGCCTTCAGCATCTATCTGATCTTGTTTCAATATCGTCCACACTGCATGCCCATGCAAACGGGCCAAAGTCTCTTTTATTGACTTCCAACTCATAGCTTAACGCTTTTTCTGCTTAACCCAACGGTGACTTTGCTCTACGATATTATTGAGATATTTAATATCCAATATCTCTATAGGGAAAGCATAAAGAAACCTGTTAACTAGAGCTGAACATTCATTGAATCAAGGGCCGCATAGTTACTCTTACTTCCATCTATAATCACTTTGCCTGGTAAGCCATTTTATGCGATAACCTTATCCAGGAAAGCTTTAGTGCATATTTCGGAGCATTCCGATCAGTCATTTCCCCCCTGTGTCAGTATAGTTGTCGCCTTAGAATTTAATTCATTTTGGAGACAAATATGCCTAAACCCTCAATTGACGTAGAGATCAAAGAACAAGTTCTAATCTGGTTGCTCCCACCATACAGCTACTCCTTGCGAAGAGTGGCTAACGAACTTAATGTTGGTCATGCGACAGTTCATAAGTGGAGAGAGCAATTGAAGAAAGAAGGCTTGTTAGACGAAGAAAATTCAAATCAAAAAGATCTTTCAGCAGAGGAAATCTTTGCCATTGTCATCGACACGGCTGTTATGACAGAACATGAACTAGCAGCATATTGTCGGACTAATGGTCTTTTTGTTGAGCAGGTCAAACAATGGAAAATTGCGTCAATACAAGCACACCAACCGAAGAAAAGTCCTTCTAACAAAATAGACTCATCCAACCGAGCGGATAAGAAGCGAATCAAGATATTAGAAAAAGAGTTGGCTAGAAAAGAGAAAGCTTTAGCTGAAACTGCTGCTCTACTTGTTTTGCGGGAAAAGTTCAATGCCCTCTGGGAACCAAGCGAGGAAGATTAACTCCTCTCTCTGAGCGGCTAAAAATAGTTACATTCATTGAAGAAGCTATCAAGAGTGGAGCAACTAAAACCAGAGCGTGTAGCTGCGCTGGAATATCGATAAGGACGATGCAACGCTGGGTGGAGGACGGCGGTAAGATAGTAGAAGATTTGCGTAACTTACCAAAAGCAAGGGCTCCTCACAACAAGCTAACAGCACAAGAAAGGCAAGATATTTTAGATGTATGCAATGCGCCTGAATATGCGGATCTTCCTCCTAACGTAATCGTACCTATGCTTGCAGATAGGGGCATTTACATCGCCTCAGAATCAACATTTTACAGAGTCTTAAAAGAGCACTCTCAGCTAAAAAGACGAGGGGGATCTACCTCAATCAGTCGACCAAAGCGCAAGGCTCAGAAAGCGACAAAACCAAACCAAGTTTGGAGTTGGGATATTAGCTACTTACCATCAATTACGAAGGGTGAACACTACTATCTCTATGTAATTATGGATATTTTTAGCAGGAAAATAGTCGGTGCCGAAGTGTTGT
>NZ_JBQKUM010000163.1:0-2171 GCF_054968605.1 Pseudoalteromonas sp. G5_S1_14_S5
GAAGCCGATATCATGAGTTACTTGGCAGATAAACAATCGCATAGTGAACGTTTTGTTGTCAGAGCCAAACACTCTAGAATACTTGTTGATAAACAAAAGCTGTTTGAGCATATGGATGCTCAACCCGTCACAGGCGGTTACACGATCACTATCCCACAGAAAGGAGTGACAGGCTCCCGCAACAAGACGAAAAATCGCCCGTCACGCACAGCCAAATTAACAGTAAAAGCGAGTACTGTAACGATAAAGATGGGAGGACAAGAGCATCAACTTAATGTGGTTTACGCTCAAGAATCTAGCTCAGTCCAAGAGCATGAAAAAGTGTCATGGATGCTCTTAACCAGTGAGCCGATAGAGACACTACAACAACAGCTCCATGTAATAGAAATTTACGCAACGAGATGGCGCATAGAAGACTTCCATAAAGCCTGGAAAACAGGGGCTGGTGTTGAAAGATTACGAATGACATCGGCAGATAATTTAGAACGAGCAGCCTCTATCCTCGCATTCGTAGGGGTTCGTTTGTTGCAGCTTCGAGAGGTCCTTACGCTTCCAATTTACCTTCGCAAAAGAGGTCAAGTTGAGGAAGCTAAAGCGTTGGAAAATCAGAGTTGTAACAGTGTATTAGAAGAGGATGAATGGCGAATATTAATGCAACATTATAAGCCTCGAAACCATAAAGGCAAAGGAGCGCCAAGCATGAAATGGGCTTATCAATCCATTGCGAAGTTAGGTGGTTTTACCGACACAAAAAGAACAGGTATGGCGAGTTGGATAACCGTTTGGGACGGGTGGGATGAACTTCAATCTCAAGTGAAAGGTTATCGGGTAGCTAAAACTCTCTTTGCTACTGGAGAATCGTTATAAGATCTGATCAAGAGAAAGGTGTCGCACTTATTATCTGAATTCGAGTATTATATAATGATGATATGGCTTTTTCATGGAAAAATCTCATGAACGCAACATTTACAATCTTGGTTAAGTATTTAATTAAATTTGTTCTTCCGATCGCTTTTTTAACTTGTACAAGTTTAATATATTTACATTATGAGTCTAAAAAAACATACGAAGTGGTAATAATCGATTCGGGAGTAAAGAATAGTGAATTACTATTAAGTGGGTTAAAGAGAGAGGCAGATATATTCTATTTAATAAAAGAAGAAGATGGGGTTGATAATATATACAATATAATTAAGGAAAAGGAAAATATCTCCACCCTCCATATAGTTTCTCATGGTGAAAATGGCACCGTTCATCTTGGCAACGCTCGACTAAATATAAAAAATATTAATTTTTACAAAGATACTCTTTCTAAATGGAACGGTTCATTTGAAAAGGATGGTCGAATTATATTATACGGCTGTAATATTGCATATGACGTACATGGGAAAAGCTTCATAAACACACTCAAAGAAATAATCAATCTCGATATTTATGCGTCTGATAACTTGACAGGTTCAAACAAATTAGACGGAGACGATGTTTTTGAATTTCAGGCTTTGAAAAATTAAAGATGGCTTTAAATCATGTAACAAGGCGCTGGCGGTTCCCCTCATAACTCTCCCAGTTCACAGGTATGCGTTAGGCGCTGATATTCCGCCATTGCCCCAGGGTAAGGGCGGGTTCGAACTTTAACCACTGAAAATAAAGGCTTTTATTTTACAAGGAACTTTTTTAGATAATCACGATCTGATCATGAAGTAAAATAACATGAGAAATTCGCACATGATTATCATTGAGCAACTTAAAAAAGTGAAAGATACCCGTTCGCACATCAATCAAGTTTATCCTGTTATGGAAGTCGCTTTTTTGGTCATAACAGCCATGATTTGTGGTCAAAATAAGTGGACAGAGATTAAGGATTTCGGTGAAGGAAATATCGAGTGGTTACGTGAGTATTTCCCCTACGAAAATGGTCTTCCCACTCGACATAATATAGCTGCGATCATGAGAGCCGTTGTGCCAGAGACGCTCTTAGAAGCGATGGTGGGCTGGGTCAATTTGCACAGAGAGAAACATGCTCAGCCTATAATCAGTGTTGATGGGAAGGCTCTAAAAGGGGCGGAAGCAAGCAAACAACAGCACCCTCTCTATATGGTTTCGGCATTTGATGTAGACGAAGGTTTGACTCTCACACACCAACCTTGTGACGGCAAAGGTATGGAGCTAAT
>NZ_JBQKUM010000164.1:0-2160 GCF_054968605.1 Pseudoalteromonas sp. G5_S1_14_S5
ACCCGTGATCATTGAAGATGCTTGATTTTCAATGAAATCAGGATCATGCTACTCACCATGAAAATGGTACTAACTCCTGAGCAAAAACAACAACTCGAACAGATGCACAATACTGAGCGTGATCGTCGAGTATGCGACCGTATAAAAGCTGTCTTGCTAGCTTCCGAAGGTTGGAGCCCGACTATGATCTCTCAAGCGCTTCGTATCCATCAATCTACAGTTGCTCGTCATCTTAGTGATTATGCTCTATCTGAAAAACTTAAACCTGAGAATGGCGGGAGCCAGAGTCTACTTTCTCATACTCAGACGATTCAGCTCATCGAGCATTTAACTGAGAAAACCTACTTTCATACGCGTCAAATCATTACTTACGTCGAAGCTGAATTCAGTGTGAGCTACACCGTTTCTGGGATGAATAAGTGGTTACATCACCACGGTTTTGCATACAAAAAGCCTAAAGGTGTACCACGTAAACTAAAGCCTGAAGAGCAGCAAGCATTTATCGAGTATTACAACGAGGTACTTAAGCCCATGGATGCGCTTGTACTTTTCATGGACGCCGTTCATCCAACTCAATCAACAAAACTTAGCTGTGGCTGGATCCGTAAGGGACAGGATAAGCTAATTGAAACGACAGGTAGCCGCACTCGAGTGAACCTAATCGGTGCTCTGTCATTGAAAAACATCAGCGCGACGATCACAGATACTTATGAAACGATAGATAGCGAGAGCATTGTTCGCTTCTTTTGGAAACTCAAGAAAGAGCATTATCCACTAGAGCAAACCGTGCGTGCTTGATGGTGCGGCCTACCATCGGTCAGAAATGGTTAGGAATGCGGCAAAAGTACTCAATATAGAGCTTCATTACTTACCCCCATACAGCCCAAACTTAAATCCAATAGAGCGGCTTTGGAAAGTAATGAATGAACATGTGAGGAACAATGTCTATTTTCCCTCCAAAACAGCATTCACCTCTGCTATCAAAAAGTTTTTCGATGTGACGTTACCAGAAGTTGCAGGCTCACTTGTATCCAGAATTACAGATAATTTTCAGGTACTGATACCTGCATCTTCAAGTTGAAAGAGTATATGTTGCGTAATTCTGACAGAAAATCAAACAGCCCGAGATTGAGCAATTATTAAAACAACACACTGAGTTTCAGGCATACCAAGCCCTGTAAGCTTATTCAGGGCTTTAATCATAGCGTAAGTATCGCCAAGCTCCTCAGGCTTAATTTCCCACCTAGCAGCTGTTTTACAGATTAAATACGGAGTCTAGAAAACCTTGTAGCGATCTCAATGGCATAGAGAAAACACGTTTCACCACCAGAGCGGTAGTAATGGCTAAGTCGCTGAATCGCCTAGGTCTGCCACGCTTGCCTTGTTTGTTTTGTAACGAGGTTTAGACATGAGACTACGACGATTGATGGGTGTAGCCGATCAGATCGTAGCTTCCTGATTTAGTTTCATCGATTTAAGCAACAAGTCCAATGAGAATAGTAGTCTATACTCGTTTGTTAGAGTTAGTGCTATTTATAGGGGGCGTAATGAAAGGAAAAATGAAAGATGAAGACAAACTATTTAAGCAAGCTATCTGCTATGGATTAAGACTTGCAGAGATGCAAGGATATTATATATCTGACAAAGGAACCTCTCAAAAGAGCGTGTCCAGAGCAGTATACTTATTTCTAGTTAAAGTTCGACTGCTTACCCCACTTCCAGTGGATAAGACGGATGGGCCTAGGATTAAACGTAGGCTAGCTGTTTGGATGAAGAGCGTACTCAAAGATGCATAATCGAGAAACTGAGTCCCTAAGGCTGGTTCTGTCGCAAATATAGTTAGAGGCGTGGCAGACCCATCCTTCAGATACAATTATTCTGCTAGCGCGTAAAATCGCTCAAAGGCTGTGTTACCTTCAATGTCTATTTGCTCGCGTTTCAGTATCGTCCACAATTCTTTACCATGGAGGCTAGCTTTACCTCTCCAATAACTTACATCCGAACGCTTGACGAGTTTTCTGTTTTTACTAAGCGATGACTTTGTTCCACCGATATTATTCAAATTTTTGACGTCCAATATCTCAATCAATAACAGCTGAAGAAGCCCGTTAACCAAAGTGGGACATTCATTGCATCGATGGCAGCATAGTTATTTTTATG
>NZ_JBQKUM010000165.1:0-2094 GCF_054968605.1 Pseudoalteromonas sp. G5_S1_14_S5
GTTTGAATGGCGGTAACGTCCGTGAGTGACTGGCTGTCAACTTGTCCATTAATTTCAATGAGATTATTGGCATCGACACCAGTAACACCAATATCAGCATAGTTGGAGACCGTTGGTGCGGTTAGAGTATTGTCCGCAGCATAGCTTTGAATAATGTTGAAGCTGTCCACCAAGGCTTGCACGCTCACCATCGGCGTCAATGATTGACTATCTACTTGTCCGTTAACATCACTGAGATTTGCCGCGCTAACGCCCGATATGCCAGCTGCCACGTAGTCAGTTAAGCTTGGCGCAGTTTGCGTATTGTCCACCGCAAAGGCTTGAATGACATTGATGCTACCCACCATCGGTTGCACATTCACCATCTCGGTGTGAGTAAGACTTTGAAGTTGAGAGTTGATGTCTGAAAGATTATCGACCGTCACATTATCAATCGACGCATTTAAATAATTCGTGACTGTTGGCGCGGTGCTACCGCCTGCTGCCCAAGCTAAAATCACATTCGATCCATCGATGGCTGCTTGAACTCTATCAGAACTTAACCCTGATGATGACAAAACATAGACAGCACCAGAATTAATTAGCGATACGTCACCAGTCACAAAATCATTAGCGATTGAACCATCGGAGCTAATATCTCCACTCCCAAATATAGGTGAACCATCGCTGCCATCATTACCAGAATTGTTAGTCACAATGCTTTGAAGGTTTGTCGAGTTGTAGGGATTGCCTAGCACTATAGTATTACTCTTAAAATCTAACCCTGACTGTACTAACCGAGATGTTCCATAACTGGAGTCAAATTCCAAATCATATGTGATTACAGTCGTCTCCCAATTAGCCGCATTAAGATCAGACAAATCATATTTATAGAGATTTGGTGCTAGCCATGAAGCTACCACTAGTTCATCTCCATCTCCGGATAAGCTAACCCCAGAACCAAAAGCATCAAATGATGTATTATTGGAGAGTAATGTCTGAATATAATTCCACTGACTGCCATCATAATCATAGATGTCCACGGCTATTCTTGAGCCAGCCGCTAAGCGTGTACCATTACTATTTAAACTAACACTGAACCCTTCATTTCCACCTCTGCCTGCGTTTAAGTTACTCTGTGTGAGCATCCAGTTACTGCCACTTGCACCACGAGTAAAAACATCAATATGACTATCTTGATGATCACCTGCGACGATAGTTTTTCCATCATAAGAAAGGGCGACTGTGTTAATTTCCCCCATCCGACCTGTACCGGTAAATTGGTTTCTTTCTGTCCAACCACTACCGTTATATTGATAGATAACAATACGTCCATCAAACGAACTATACCGATACGCACCTAGCACTAAAGTATTACCATCCCCACTTAAATTTGCAGATAAGAGTTTATCCGAAATGGTATGCGCTTGCGTTCCCACCAACGACCAATTAAACCAATCCGGTTGATCGCTAGACACGTCAACCTCATAGGTTTTAATCGTGTCATATGATGCAGTGACGACTCGACGACCATCCGCAGATAGCGCAACGCCATAAGTGTAATCCGCGGCTAATGAGCCATCTTGCAAAGTTGTGACTTCTTGCCAATTCCCGTTTATACGGCGATAAACATAAAGTTTACTCTTCGTTGCACTATCATAAGCCGCAGCGACCACCATAGTTAGGCCGTCATCTGAAAGTTCAACCCTACGCCCAAAATAGTCCTCATTGGTACCATTTGAAGCTTTAATAAATGAGTTAGGAAGGTACTCGCCACCCCCGAATTCCGACAACTTACTATTGATAAAACCTAATATATTAATACCCATACCAGTAAAGGCGGTGTCATTGTAGTCGATTATTGTCGGCGCTATAGTACTCGCGCCAAGACTGTAATCCGTAAGTCGGTTGACTGCACTTATAACGTTTTGTATTGCACCTAGCGAAAGTGAAGTATTATCAGTAGCAAGAATCTGGTTAACCCATTCTAGTTCGGTAGGATTTAGTTCATCAAAACCTGCGGTGTGATAGGTAGCAAGACTTGGCGCTGTGCTTGTGTTGCCATCGGCATAATCATCAAGGGCATTGATGGCATCGACGAGGGCTTGAAACTCG
>NZ_JBQKUM010000166.1:0-2053 GCF_054968605.1 Pseudoalteromonas sp. G5_S1_14_S5
TAATCAACGAGTTTGCCTTAAGCGCCGAACTAGCAAAGTAATCCGGCTATACTGAAGTGCAAATACGCGTTGCACATGGCTACCTTGCCAGCCAATTTTTGTCTTCAAGACCCAACCAGCGTGACGATAAATGGGGAAGTTCACTGGAGAACAGACTTCGCTTTGTGATCGAGCTGTACCGCGCGATTCGTAAAAAAGTTGGATAAAGTTTCCCCGTCGGAATCAAACTTAACAGCGCAGATTTCATGAAAGGCGGCTTTACCGAAAAAGAATCGATGCAAGTGGTTCAAGCACTGAGCCGTGAGGGTATCAACCTAATTGAGATATCCGGAGGCACTTATGAAAGCCCGTCAATGATGGGTTCCAAGAACAAAAGTGGACTCGTAAAAGCAAGCACAGCTAAATGTAAAGCGTATATCTTAGATTATATGGTCAAGGTGAGAGAGTTAGTTAGCACACCTCTGGTGGTAACTGGTTGCTTTAGAACAGCACCAGCAATGAATGAGGTTCTGCAGACATCAGCCACTGACTTCGTTGGGATTGCTCGAACAATGGCAGTAGTCCCTGACTTCCCGAATAGGTTAATGGCAGACTCAGCTCACGGAATGCCATTAGACGTACCCACAACAGGAAAACCAGCACTGGACAGAATGGCAGTGGTCGGGTTGGTTCGATATGAACATCAAATGTGGCGAATTGCCGTAGGAAAAGACGCAGTTCCAGAACTTAGCGCACTCGGAGTCGTGGTCAAACCCCTTCTAACGGCTGGCTGGCACGCCTTTAAAAAGCGTCGCGCATAATGCATTTATAAGCATTCAATACGTGTAAAACACCTTAAAAGATGTCGCCGGTGTCACATGTCGTTACATAGCATGACCCCTTTAGGCTTTACATCTCAGGCGAGGTAAACAACAATCCTTGAGAATAAATCAATAACACAATGTATTTAGAGATTATGAGTAACACTGAAAACAAAAAATCGAGTCCTCTTTTTGAAGTCGTATTTAACGTCCTTCTTCCGTCATTCATTCTTATGAAGTTCAGCGGAGAAGAGCACCTCGGAACTGGTTTAGCACTGCTTGTCGCACTCGCCTTCCCTATTGCTTACGGTGGTATGGAGCTAATCCGCAACAAGAAATTTAACTTCATCGCTGCACTTGGCTTTGTCAGCGTATTACTAACTGGTGGCATTGGTTTCTTCGAGCTAGACACGCGTTGGTTAGCTCTAAAAGAAGCCTTAATCCCTGGTTTAATCGGTCTAGCGGTACTCGGCTCTACCTTTACTCGCTATCCATTCATCCAAAAAGTGATTTTTACGCCCACATTGCTGAATATTGCTCTAATTGAAGAGCGTTTAAAGCAATTTGGAAACCAAGCTAAATTTGATCGCTGCCTAATGACATCAAACTACATGTTCGCTAGCACGTTCGCATTCTCTTCTGCAATGAACTATTTCCTGGCGACTTGGATTGTTACTAGCCCTGCTGGTACTACGGCGTTCAATGAAGAACTCGGTAAATTAACTCTATATAGCTACCCTGCGATTGCGATTCCAAGCTTACTAATGATGTTAGGTATTTTTTACTACATCTGGCGCCAAGTTCGTAACATGACCTCACTAGAGACCGAACAGATTTTCGTCACCAATAAATAAGCTCACTCAAAGCAGCTCAACCTCAACACCCTAAGCCCATCAATTCGCTGGGCTTTGCTTTATCTATCACCAAGTAAAACGAATCACTCAGGTTTCAGATAATTGGCACGATGAGGACTCACCCAATCCCCCAAACTCTAAAATTCGTGATAGCTCTTTTACTATTCGTATTTAAAACGCTAAAAATCAACAGAAAACCAAGCACCTAAAACTCGACAACGTATTGAAGGGCTTCTAGAAGAGCCTGAACTGGCCAAACTGTTAGAGCTTTAATTTAGCCCTGCGTTGATAACAAGCGATAGATAAACAATGCCACAGCATCTTTGCTGTGGCATTGTTTAACCAGCAAGCTCCCGTGAACTAGCCGCCCCTACCTGCACAAAATTTACACACTAAGTA
>NZ_JBQKUM010000167.1:0-1980 GCF_054968605.1 Pseudoalteromonas sp. G5_S1_14_S5
ATAGCCGCAGACCGTCATCAATTATGTTGGTGCGTATTTCGGTGATTGCGAACGCTTGTTTCGGTTTATTCCGAACACCTGAACCAGCACTTTTTCTCTTTCCCTATTTTTACTCTAAGTGTTCGGATTGCGCCATTTTTCTCATTGATTCTCCTCCCAGTTCTATTCGATGACTATTGTGAACTAGACGATCCATTAGAGCGTCAGCGACAGTGGCGTTGCCTATCATGTTGTACCACTCTTTTACTGGTAACTGGCTGATGACGATTGTGCTGCTGTTTTGGTAACGGTCTTCAAGCACTTCTAACAAGTGACCAGCATGCTCATGAGTCAGTTTTTCCATCCCCCAGTCGTCGAGGAGGAGTAAGCCTTTCTTAGCCAGCGACTGAAGTTGTTTTTGATAGCTACCATCCAGACGACCTGCGGTCAGATCATCAAGCAAGCGAGTTAATCGGTAGTACCTGACGGTTTTCTGTTGGTCGCAGGCACTGGTTGCCAGAGCGCAACCAAGATAGGTTTTGCCAGCACCTGTTGGGCCTGTGATCAAGATATTCTGATGCTTATGCAGATAACTGCCTGTTAGCAGTTCGCTCATCTGTTTACGATTGAGATTTCGTCCCTCTTTGTAGATGAGTTGGCTCGGCTGGGCATCCACTCTCAGCTTTGCTTGTCGCTTCAAGCGTTGGATTTTGCTCTGATTACGGTTCAAGATTTCACTCTCCAGGAGCAAGCTTAACCGCTCCTCGAAGTCCAGCTCTGCGTAGGTGGTCAGTTGCTCTTGTTGCTGCTCTAACGCTTTCGCCGCATGGCTCAAACGCAGGGTTTTAAGTTGGTCATTAAGTGCGTTCATATCCTTTCTCCTAGTGATAACAGTTCGGGCCACGAACATTGCTGTGAACAAGGTTCGGCGTATTCGCTTTATCTTTACTCAGTTGCCCCTCACGGTTGTTCTTGAGTAGATTGTTGACGAAGGTGTAATTGGGTTTTGTTAGCATCAGTGCATCTTTACAGGCTTGCTCGAGGCGCGATTCGCCATGGGCTTTGCTCAGGTTGAGCAGCCCAAGACAGGAACGATACGACTGCTCGGGATGAGGCTTAGAGTTCAGCATTTTATTGACGACTTCCCGTGTGGCGGGGCCGACATTGGCCCCCCAGTTGAGTAAACGTCCAGGCGACCACTTTTGATGTTGATGATTACTCGGCATGTGCTCAGGTTGAGTACTGTTTCCGCGCTCCCTTTGGCTACGCGGGTGCTGGGCGACCAAGTTACCTTGATGGTAGATTTGCACCAGACGGTTGGAGGCTTCCAGTTCGACATGGTGACCAACAAGCTGATGGGGAACCGAGTAGTAGTGACGGCGATATTCGATGTGATAATCAGGCCCAACCTTGGCTCGCTTGGTTTCAGTATATAGATATCGCTGCTTAGGAAGGGGCTTTAACGCGGGTTTATCGAGTTTGTCGAACAGCGCTTTGCGGCTCGCACCATAATGCTTCATCTCACGTTTGTTTAAGTCATTCATTAGCTCACGGATGGCAAGGTTCAGCTCTTTGAAGGTATAGAAGGTTTGATGGCGAAGTCGCATCATGATCCAACGTTCCACTAGGAGGACAGCATTCTCTGCCTTGGCTTTGTCTTTCGGTTTGTAGGGGCGAGCTGGCATCACGGCAGTTTGATAATGATTTGCCAGTTTTTGATAGCTTTCATTAAGCCTCGGCTCATAACGGTTAGCTTTGCTGACCGCGCTGCGTAGATTATCGGGAACCAAGAGCCGTGGGACACCACCGAAGTGTTCGAGTGCATTGGCATGCGCCTCTAACCAGTAAGACTTACCTTGACTCGGGAAGGCTTCAACATAAGTGTAATTGGACGCTCCTAAGGTCGCCACGAACACTTCTGCTTCGCGCACTTCACCTGTATCAGGGTTGACCACTTGAAGCCGAGGCCCACAGTAATCGATAAACAGCTTATCACCTGCA
>NZ_JBQKUM010000168.1:0-1976 GCF_054968605.1 Pseudoalteromonas sp. G5_S1_14_S5
TGTCATCGCCGATGTAAAAATGACCCACTAACGCCGATTTAAAATTGACCCACCTGAGGCAAACTATCCGTTCGTAACATGGACAAAGCGGCGGATTATGATCAATCAGGAGCAACTAGTGGAAATACACGTTTTACATCAGCAAGGGCAAAGCATCCGCCGCATCGCGCGAGATTTAGGTATCTCTAGAAATACCGTTCGCACTTATCTTCGAGATAAAAGCAAAGCGCCTGTGTATCCCGAGCGGCAATCTCGACCAACCAAACTACAGCCTTACCACGACTACTTGCGCACCCGCATTGAAGCCGCAAAGCCTTATTGGATACCCGCAACTGTCTTACTACGTGAGCTAAAATCTCTCGGTTACGAAGGTGGTATAACGATGCTCAAAGAGCACGTCAAGCAGTACAAACCTAGTACGCCAGTCGACCCAGTGGTTCGCTTCGAAACACTGCCTGGTGAGCAGATGCAAGTCGATTTCACGACCATCACTCATTACGGCGTACGTGTTAAAGCCTTCGTGGCCACTCTTGGCTATAGCAGAGCGACGTTCGTTCGCTTTAGTGAACGAGAGCGCCAAGAAGACTGGATAGAAGGCCTTGAAGAAGCGTTTGAATACTTCGGCGGTGTCCCCAAAGAGGTTCTGTTCGATAATGCGAAAGCCATCATGATAGAGCGTGATGCATACGGTGAGGGTGAGCACCGCTGGAACCCCTCGCTGCTCACCGCCGCCAAAAAATACAACTTTAGGCCAAGAGCTTGCCGCCCTTATCGCGCAAAAACCAAAGGTAAAGTGGAGCGATTTAACTCTTACTTGAAAAGTAGCTTCGTCACTCCGCTTGCTGCGACACTTAAACAACACGGTCTGAAAATCACAGCCGATGTCCTTAACGGTCATATCGGCGCGTGGTTAGAAACCGTCGCTCACCAGAGAATGCACGGCACAACAGGCAAAAAGCCTCAAGTTCTTTTAGAGAAAGAACGTTTTACACTTCAACCTCTCCCGTTGCCGACACGCCCGATAGCGCCGCTAACAATGGAGGATAATGTCATGCCCGTTGAGAGCTTCCAACATCCACTATCAATGTATGACGCGTTGTTGGAGGTGCGAGTATGAACCTTCAAATGAATCGCATCGAAGCTGCCTGCGCAACGCTGAAGTTGCAAGCAATGGCTCAGGAGTGGCCGAGGTTGGCAGAAGTCGCTAGCACTCGTGAGTTGAGCCTAGCCGATTACTTAGAATCACTTCTAAACGCTGAGCTTGAAGCGAGAGCTGAACGCACAAGAGCAACGCTGACTAAGTTCGCCAGCTTCCCTATGGAGAAAACGTTCGATGACTATGACTTCAAGTTAGCAACAGGTGCCCCACGGAAACAGCTCAAGGAGCTAACAGGGTTGGCGTTCGTCGAGCGAAAAGAAAACGTAGTACTACTTGGCCCAAGTGGTGTTGGTAAGAGCCATCTTGCTGTTAGCCTTGGTCAAATAGCTGTACAAAAAGGCTTGAAGACACGGTTCATCACAGCAGCGGACTTAATGCTCCAACTGTCTACGGCGAAAGCTCAGGGCAAACTTGAAAGCTACTTGAGGCGAAGCGTTCTTGCACCAAAGCTCCTTATCGTCGATGAAATCGGGTATCTACCGTTCGGCAGAGAAGAAGCGAACTTGTTCTTCAACGTCATCGCTAAACGATACGAGCAAGGCAGCATTATCGTAACCAGTAACTTGCCGTTCTCTCAATGGTCAAATGCGTTCGCTGACGATACAACACTAACGGCGGCATTACTGGATAGGCTTCTTCATCACTCGCATATAGTACAAATCAGTGGAGAAAGCTACCGATTACGAGGAAAGAAGGCGGCTGGAACCATACCAACAGTTCTAGAAAATCTATCTGAAAGTAAAAATTAATTACTTGGGTGGGTCAGTTTTACTTCGGCGATAACGCCGATAAGTGGGTCAATTTTAAACTGGCGTTG
>NZ_JBQKUM010000169.1:0-1898 GCF_054968605.1 Pseudoalteromonas sp. G5_S1_14_S5
CTACCCAACTCAAAGCAGATGAGATTGAGCAAGCGTTTCAGTCGTGGGTGAAGACGCTAGTTCAAACGACAGGCACGGATATCATTGCCGTAGATGGCAAAACAGCACGCCACTCTTTCGATACTCGCGGAAGAAAAAATCCGCTTCATTCGGTGAGTGCGTGGAGTTGCTCCAACCAACTTGTTTTAGGTCAGGCCGAAGTTGACGATAAAAGCGATGAAATAACCGCTATTCCTAAATGTTAACCTTACTTGATATAGAGAACTGTATCATCACACTCGATGCGATGGGTAGTCAGCGCAAGATTGCCAAACAAATAGTTCAAAGCAAAGCGGACTACGTCTTGGCCCTAAAAGGGAATCACTCAACGATGCAGGCAGAGCTCGAAGCTTCATGGCATAAGGCGTGTCGAGAGCAATTCACCGAGAAGAACTATGCCCAACACACGGATGTAGACGCAGGACATGGTCGAATCGAGACGCGACACTGTGAGCAACTTCTGGTTGATAAAGAATGGCTGACTAAACAATATCAGTGGGACGGACTTAGAAGCATTATTAAAATCACTTCTGAGGTCGAGCACTCCATAACAGGCAAGGTTAGCAAAGAGACTCGGTGGTATATCAGCTCACTGGAATTTACGGAAGAACAAGCACTTAAAGCTATCCGTGGTCATTGGCAAATAGAGATTATGCACTGGATGTTAGACATGACCTTCAGAGAAGATGAATGTAGAATTAGAAAAGGAAATGATGCGTTGGCTTTTAATGCGTTAAGGAAAATAGCCCTCAACTTGTTTAAGTTTGATACAACCAAAAAGATGAGTATGGCTCGAAAGAAGAATGCAGCACTGAATGATGAATACCGCTCAGTGCTTTTAGAGTCTGCGGTTAAAATGCACTAGCCTTATCCAGTCAGCGAAGGAGTGGCGACAATGGTGAAAGCGCAGCGTTTCATCACCAGTAACACCTTTCATGACATCCGTGAGTAGTTTAAACGCATCGTTTAAGTCTTTATCGGTGTAGTGATGAAAAAGCAGGTTCATAAAAAATTCTTACCATACTTGTAGTGATAAGAGACCGCAGATCTCCTCTGAAGGTTAATTTTTAGCTTAAGCAAGCTTTGTTCTGGTCTAAATTAATCTACACTAGAAATATAATAAATGATGTTCACAAGGTCTCGGTATGCGCTTTTTTCTAACAGCGTGCATAATGATGATGACAGCGGGGTGTGATAATAGTTCTCATGTAGACATGCAAGAGAGTCCTCATCAAGGCCATTTGTTAAATGGCTCTGCCGTTAAAGCACCATGGGTGAATGCACAAGTACAGTTATATGAACTAGATTTATCCAAACCCGATTTTTTGGGGCGATTAGTCAACACAGGTAGGACCGATCAGCAGGCAAGGTTTGAAGGCGTTACCATTCCGGATTTGACGCGCCATTATATGCTGGTGGTTAACACCACGGAGGAGACCGTAGAGCTCGGAAATAACGCAGTGCCCATTATTAATACAATGCACTCATTTCTTCCTGCCAATACATTTACTGAAAATGCTCAAGATATCAATCTGATTGCGACGCCACTGACGACAATGGCTGTCAAACTTGCCATACAAAACGCAGATTTAAATAGTGGTCTATATAAGGGTAATGGGGACGGTGTAACAACCGAGTCGGAATGGTTGTCAGCCCTTGATACTGCTACGGATGTTGTCAAATCATTAATGGGTTACAGCTTAGTTGATGATATTGATATTTATACTCAGACGCCTGTCGTTGCGCACACCTCTTCTGAAGAAAATAAGTCGGATGCTTTTCATTATCGCTTAGCCATTGAGGCAACCGGTTCACTTATCCAACATTTAGCAACGGATATTGACAGTAACACCCTTTTC
>NZ_JBQKUM010000170.1:0-1699 GCF_054968605.1 Pseudoalteromonas sp. G5_S1_14_S5
TAGATTTAACGCTTTATCGACGGATTTCCCGTAATTATATGCAATTAATGGTAACGCTAATTACACTCACGCTCAAACTAATGTCCTTATTGCCTAGCGACTAGGGTGTGAACTTCAGAAAGTGCCGAAAGCTTCCGTATAAGTCCGGCGACTCCGGAGCAATCCGATTTTCACCTACATAGGCCCACAATTAGCTCGGTCTGACTCTCTTTCATCGGATTAGATTTGATATGGCAAACGCACGCCCCTTAATTTCGTAGAGTATTTAGTCTAACGCATTTCGGGGCAGAAATGAGTTTGGCAACATCGCCCCTGTTTTGTGATCACCAAGCGATTCTGTCGTACCTTAACTACCAAGCGACTTTGTCGTTAGCCTAATTACCGAGGGAAATTGACGGTCCTACTTTTTACGTAATCCTTTGACTATCACTGTGAATTAGTCAAAGGGTGTATAGGATGATCGTTATGGATGCTAAATCCCAGCTTACCGTGGATGTCATTGCTAAAGTGGCACTTAACAAAATCTCTATTCTCAATGCCTCGAAACTGCTCAATAAATCCCCCCGAACCATTGAACGTTACCTTAGGCGATACCGTACCGATGGTATTCGTTTCGTTGTTCATGGCAACACAGGAAGAGCACCTGCTAATAAAATCCCCGCGACCTTAAAGAAGCAAGTTCAAGCTCTGATAAAAACCAAGTATTACGACTTTAACATGCTTCATTTGGCAGACATGCTGGAAGTGTTTGAAGGCATCAAAGTAAAGCGAGAGACACTTCGTACCTGGGCGCACGAAATCCATCATGTAAAACGAGCTAAACATCGCCGCTCAAAAGTAAGAAGACGACGAGAGCGCATGGAGGCAGAAGGCTTAATGCTGCAAATGGACGGCAGCACTCACCTTTGGTTCGGGGACAAAAAGTCCTGCCTTATTGCTATGATTGATGACGCAACCAGTGACGTTCATGCAGAGTTCTTTCCTTCAGAAACTACGGAAGGCTGCCTCAAAGTAATGAAGGCTTATATCGAAAAAAAGGGGCTTTTTAAGACGCTTTATGTCGATAGAGCGGGTATCTTTGGTGGACCAAAACGCTGCCACTTCTCTCAGATGCAACGAGCCTGCGAAGAGCTTGGTATAGAAATTATTTTTGCCAACTCCCCCCAAGGAAAAGGTCGTATCGAACGCGCCTTCGATACGTTCCAAGATCGTCTCGTCCCTGAGTTAAGACTGGCGGGGGTCTCCGATATGAATAGCGCAAATGACTACCTGCAAAACACTTTCATCCCTGACTATTGGGCGACAACCCTCACGGTCAACGCTAAGCAGGTGCGCTCGGAACATAGGCCCGTTCCGAAACACCTAAACCTCGATGCGATATGTATCCAAAAAGAATATCGAAAAATCCGTCGGGACCATACCTTCAGTTATGGTAACGCAATGTACCAAATTACCTCTCCGTTAAGGCACTCTATCGTGAGTCAACAAGTTGAGCTACGTAAGCAACTTGATGGTAACTTCACCGCTTACTTTGCTGACCGAGAGCTGTCTATTAAAGAGCTTGTTGAGCCTAGCTCTAGGAAAGAATACGGGGAAGAAGTTCAGAAAAAGCTCGATGCTATTGAACTTGCCAAGGAGTTAGGCAATGTGAGAGAAGCTGCTCGGCAGAGCGGTTGCTCTGTCAAAAGCATTCACAACA
>NZ_JBQKUM010000171.1:0-1592 GCF_054968605.1 Pseudoalteromonas sp. G5_S1_14_S5
TCGGCGCATCATTGACCGCAGAGAGTGTAATGGTCATGGTAGCGGCGGTGGTGGATTCATCACCGTCGTCATCGACGACGTTAAAAGTAAATGAATCGCTTGCGGTTGAATTTAGTTGTGGTTGATATTGTAGGTTCGCCACATCTGCGCGTTCAAATTCTTGCCCCAGGGAAACATTTTGTCCAGTGCTTTTGTCTATCAAGGTGCCACTGTTGGCGAGCGTTTCGATGCTAATCTTACTGAACTCGGTAGATTCTTCATCTTTGTAGTTGAATTTATCGGCCTTGAATGTATAGAGCGTATCTTCCGTAACGGTGACATCACTTTTCTCGGCAATAGGTAAGTCATTTACTGCTATAACGATAGGTGTATTCGTCTCTTGAGTGGGGACTCCAGTGCCGTTGTCATCGACAAAAAGGGTGAATGAGGGGAGCAAACCTGTGCTATTTAAGGTATCGATTCCATCTTGAGTCAGTGTAATCGTGTTGTTGTTACCCAGCTGGTAGGCCGTTAGTGGCGTTAATGTCGTGCCACCGATATCATTTTCTCCTTTATCATCAATCGCATAAGTTGCGACGACGTGGCCGACAGTGATGTTACTGTCGTCTTCGGTTAATCCTGTTGTTGATAACGTAACGGTGAGGTCCAGCTGATCCTCTGCAGGAGTGAGATTAATGGTCGCAGTGTAATCTGCCGCACTTTCTACCTGTCCATCATGGTATTTGAATGTAAACGTGGTGTATGGCGTACCAAACTCGTCGTTTGAGAATACAAAACGTAAGTTTTCTGCCTGTAGATCCGCCAATGGCACATCAGTTATTCCACCTATCTGACTGCCAGAAAGGGTAAGAATCCCATCCGCAGGTACAGAGGTAATAACAATCTTACTCAGGCTGTCCCCGTCGACGTCACTCATTGAAAAGTGGCTGTCTTTAATTTTTATTTCGATACTATCTTCGGCTGCCATGACGGAAACATTGTTACCTGTCGGCGCATCATTAATATTAATCACGGTGATGGAAAAAGCGGGCAGAGTATCTGTTAACCCTGCTTTGTCTGCGACAGTGATTTCGATATTGGTATGACTACCAACGTCATTTTGCCCGGGGGTACCAGTTAATGAGCCATCTGTACTGTCGAAAGTTAGCCAAGACGGTTTATTTTGAATCGAAAACGTTTTAGTTTCATGACCAATGCTTTGGTCAGGATCATCATAGGTTGGGGTGAATGAGTATTGGACTCCTTGATTAATGTTCTCTGTAGGTGTGCCGCTTATCGTTGGCGCATCATTGATGTTTATCACCTCAATTTCAAACGCATTCGAATTGGTGGTCACGTTTAAACTATCAATAACGTCGATAATAATATTGGAATAGGTACCTACATCACTGTTTGTTGGCGTACCGCTTAAGGTACGGTTGTTTGAATCAAGGGTTAACCAATTGGGTTTATTTTGAACGTTAAAGCTTAATTTATCACCAACATCAACATCATCGGCTGTGAATGACAGAGTATACAGCGTGTCCTGGTTAGTTTGAATTGGGCTAGTGATACTGACAATGGATGGTGCATCATTTTGTGGGTTAATATTG
>NZ_JBQKUM010000172.1:0-1575 GCF_054968605.1 Pseudoalteromonas sp. G5_S1_14_S5
CAAAAGTGGATCAAGTGCTGGGTGTCACACTTTTTCTGTCAATAGGGGCTTGGTGAACACTTACTGGCACGGTTTGGGTGTTATCCGCCGCAAAGGTTGCAATACGATTGTGGCTGTCGACCACGGTTTGAACACTGGCCGTCGAGCTGAGTGATTGACTATCCACTTGTCCGTTTATATCTAACAAGTTGCTTGCCGTGACACCTGTTACACCAATATTGGTGAAGTCCGTTTCGGACGGCGCCGTTTGCGTATCATAAGCCTCGATAAGAGTGAAACTGCTGACGACCGTTTGAATGGTTGCGGTGGCGGTTAAGGTTTGCGCATTCACCTGTGCATTCACGTCAGTCAAATTACTTGCCGTTACGCCGGTCACGCCAATATTGGTGAAATCCGCTTCACCTGGGGCTGGCTGTGTATTATCCGCCGCATAGGTTTGGACCACATTGAAGCTGTCGACCAAGGTTTGCACGCTTGCCATTGGCGTCAGTGATTGACTGTCGACTTGTCCATTCACATCACTGAGGTTTGTCGCGCTAACACCTGAAATGCCCGCTGTCACATAGTCGGTTAAGGTTGGTGACGGTTGCGTGTTGTCTAAGGCATAGACTTGGATAACATTGATGCCATCAACCATAGGCTGAACATCGAACATATCGGTATGAGCGAGCAATTGCAGCTGGGCATTTACATCGGAAAGATTGCTTGTGGTGATGTCTGCGATGCTCGCATCCGCAAAATGTTGCTCTGTGGGTTCAGTCGTGGCACCCGCAGCCCAAGCGAGAATGACATTGACCGCATCCACTTTGGCTTGCAGCCTATCCATACTTGGCAGTGCATACGGATCGTAAGCGAGCACATAAGCCGCACCAGAATCGCTTAAACTGGTATCGCTATTATTAAACGGTGATCCAATTGAACTTTCATCACTCTCATCAAACAGCGCATCGCCGTCACTATCAATAACAATGCCTTGATAATTAATATCATCGAAGGCTGCACCGACAATGACTTCCCTACCATTGAAAGCAATAGTTTTATTAACGCCTAGCCTATCCACCCTTGATGAAGGCGAAGTAAAGACGCGTTTCGTACCTTGCCAATTACTACTGTTGCTGTCTGATAGCTCATAGGCATAGAACACTTCTAAGTTGTATCCCGAAGTAACTAAGTGTTGACCATCAGATGACAGCACAACATCTATACCAAATTGTTCATTTGAACCGGATAATTGTCGGCGAATAATGGCGGACTCAGCCCAGGTGTCATTAAGCCAATCAAAAATATAAACGGCACCTGTTTGAGTCAACTCGTTATTTGCGCCGCCATCTCTCGTTGAGCCAACCGCGAGTCGTGTGCCTTCTGAATTTAAACTGACGCTAAAGCCAAATCTATCGTCAGCATCTGGTGCGCTAGCGAAAATTTCATCGGTTAGCGTCCACACGGTACCATTTGAACGATAAACCAATACGCGCCCTGTTTTAGGATTCGTTGCGCCTCCAATCCCATAAGCACCGACAGCCACAACCTGACCGTTTTCTGATGCCGAAATACCTAGCCCATAACCATTATTAA
>NZ_JBQKUM010000173.1:0-1569 GCF_054968605.1 Pseudoalteromonas sp. G5_S1_14_S5
TAGACATAATGACCCCCACGAGGTGCTAGCCTCCAATTTCGTGGGTTAGCGTAAAGCCAGAGCCATAATTAGTGTGTTCAAACAACTAAATTTGGAGGCTAGCATGAATAACGATAGCATAATTTTCATTGGTTTAGATACGCATAAGTCATTTATCCAAGTCGCCGTCTTGCAAGAGCAACGCGGGGCTACACCTGAACATTTGGGGCGAATAAAGTCTAACAAGTCCGCCCTCATTAAACTCACACAACAACTGCAATCTAAATATCCCAAAGCCACTCTCCATTTTGTCTATGAGGCTGGACCATGTGGATACTGGACTTACCGCCTGCTCACAAGCCTTGGGCACTGCTGTTATGTCGTTGCTCCTTCACTTATCCCTAAAAAGCCTGGTGACCGTGTGAAGACCGATAAACGAGATGCAGCTAAGCTTGCCAAACTCTTCAAGGCTGAAGAGCTCACCCCTATCTATGTTCCAGAAGCCGAAGATGAAGCCATACGAGATCTCTCAAGAGCCCGAGAAACTGCTATGAAAGATCTCAAGGACGCTAAGTTCCAACTCAAAGGCTTTCTACTTCGCAATAATGTTCAAGCAACAGTGAATGACAACTGGTCTAAAAAGCATCTACGGTGGCTGACAGACCTCATTCTCCCTCACTATAGCCAACAGATCGTTCTGCAAGAGATGATCATCACTATCAGCGAGCGGATGCAAAGACTTCAGCGCCTCGATAATGAACTGCTTCATCAGGTAAAAAATTGGCGATACTATCCTGTCGTCAAAGCCATTCAAGCGATGCGCGGCGTCCGATTATTGGTCGCTCTTGGCACCATCGCCGAACTCGGTGATTTACGGCGGTTCGATCATCCTAGAAAGCTAATGGCTTATCTGGGCCTCGTTCCAACCGAAAGCTCAAGTGGCGGTAAAACTCGACGCGGCAGCTTAACTAAGTGCGGGAACAGTCGAGCAAGGCGACTACTGGTGGAAGGCGCACATACCTACAAGCATAAAGCCAATATCTCTTTAGAACTCCAACTTCGACAAGAAGGTCTGCCCAAGGAGATCGTCGATATTGCTTGGCAAGCACAGCAACGATTATGCCGACGTTATCAACGACTGCTCCAAAAAGGAAAGCATAGGAATGTTGTAGTCGTGGCTATCGCTAGAGAAATGATCGCCTATATCTGGGCTATCGCGAGAGAGGTTATCGTGAGCGACGTTGATCCTAAAACTCGTATCGCGAGGCTACCCGCATGAACAACGAATTAGTGTTATCGCAAAGGATGGAGCATCGGGTGTGGCACAATCACCGACGGCGTTAGGACGGCAATAAAGCGTAAGCTATATTGAACCACGAGCATAGACTGAAGACAGGTGCCACGACGGAACAAGTAAGGTAGGCTCTGCTCGCCAACGGTGAGTAATCCACGTATATCAGCATGAGAACCGACGACATTACTTACTTCACCAATGCGGTAACACTACTACTGATTTACAAGTAAGGCTCTGGGAATGTGGGAGCAGAAACTTCTACGTTTTAATTGACAGTGGGGGTCATATCAACGCCC
>NZ_JBQKUM010000174.1:0-1539 GCF_054968605.1 Pseudoalteromonas sp. G5_S1_14_S5
CCAAGCAAAATTTTGCTTTTACTTTCAGCTTTTTAAAAACTGAAGGCAAAATAATCTGGAAAGCTTATTAAAAGTCTTGTCTCTTCAAACTCATTCAAGCGTTTGTATCTTTGAGTCCATCAAAACCCCTTGGGTGTTGTATGGTTAAGCCTCACGGGCAATTAGTACAGGTTAGCTCAACGCCTCACAGCGCTTACACACCCTGCCTATCAACGTTCTAGTCTTGAACAACCCTTTAGGACGCTTAAAGCGTCAGGGAAAACTCATCTCAGGGCTCGCTTCCCGCTTAGATGCTTTCAGCGGTTATCGATTCCGAACTTAGCTACCGGGCAATGCCATTGGCATGACAACCCGAACACCAGAGGTTCGTCCACTCCGGTCCTCTCGTACTAGGAGCAGCCCCCTTCAATTTTCCAACGCCCACGGCAGATAGGGACCGAACTGTCTCACGACGTTCTAAACCCAGCTCGCGTACCACTTTAAATGGCGAACAGCCATACCCTTGGGACCGACTTCAGCCCCAGGATGTGATGAGCCGACATCGAGGTGCCAAACACCGCCGTCGATATGAACTCTTGGGCGGTATCAGCCTGTTATCCCCGGAGTACCTTTTATCCGTTGAGCGATGGCCCTTCCATTCAGAACCACCGGATCACTATGACCTGCTTTCGCACCTGCTCGAATTGTCATTCTCGCAGTCAAGCGGGCTTATGCCATTGCACTAACCTCACGATGTCCAACCGTGATTAGCCCACCTTCGTGCTCCTCCGTTACTCTTTGGGAGGAGACCGCCCCAGTCAAACTACCCACCAGGCACTGTCCGTAATCCCGATTCAGGGACCAACGTTAGAACATCAACACTACAAGGGTGGTATTTCAAGGACGACTCCACCACATCTGGCGACGCGGTTTCAAAGTCTCCCACCTATCCTACACATGTAGGGTCAATGTTCAGTGCCAAGCTGTAGTAAAGGTTCACGGGGTCTTTCCGTCTAGCCGCGGGTACACTGCATCTTCACAGCGATTTCAATTTCACTGAGTCTCGGGTGGAGACAGCGTGGCCATCATTACGCCATTCGTGCAGGTCGGAACTTACCCGACAAGGAATTTCGCTACCTTAGGACCGTTATAGTTACGGCCGCCGTTTACCGGGGCTTCGATCAAGAGCTTCGACCGAAGTCTAACCCCATCAATTAACCTTCCGGCACCGGGCAGGCGTCACACCGTATACGTCATCTTACGATTTTGCACAGTGCTGTGTTTTTAATAAACAGTTGCAGCCACCTGGTATCTGCGACTCTCGTCTGCTCCATCCGCAAGGGACTTCACTGATAAGAGCGTACCTTCTCCCGAAGTTACGGTACCATTTTGCCTAGTTCCTTCACCCGAGTTCTCTCAAGCGCCTTGGTATTCTCTACCCGACCACCTGTGTCGGTTTGGGGTACGATTCCTTACAATCTGAAGCTTAGAGGCTTTTCCTGGAAGCATGGCATCAATGACTTCACTACCGTAGTAGCTCGACATCGTATCTCAGCGTTA
>NZ_JBQKUM010000175.1:0-1510 GCF_054968605.1 Pseudoalteromonas sp. G5_S1_14_S5
GTTTAATGCTTGGCTAAAAGAGGAAAAATTAGTCGTGGTGACCGACATTAGCGCCATGGTAACTGTCATTAACCACGCCAAAAACATTCCTTTGGCAAGCGCTCCCGCAGAAACCGATTACACCCAAGCTGGGATCACTGGCGTTGATGCAAGCAATGTCGGTGCTGTGCGCAGTGCAGTACAAGCTCAAGGGGCCGATACGTCTGCCGAAGTACAAGCAATCGTCGATAGTGAAAATGGTTGGAATGACATTATTAGTTATGCTAATAAAGCAACAGGGAGCCAAGCGCCAACCGATTCCACCTACAACACCATTGGCTTAACCGGACTCACTAACGCTCAAGTCTCTCAGCTCAACCAATGGCTACAAGAGCAAACGCTAAATAGCGCTGACAAAATCACCAGTGCGTATCAGATCATCACTGCGTCAATCAACAAAACCATCGATGATTACAACAACATCGGCATCACGCCAAACCTAGCAAATGTTGACCAATCAATCATTGATGAAGTATTAGCGATTAATGTTGACCCTGCCGATTCTATTTCCGACCTACAAGTTAAAGTTAATGCACTCGATGTGGATAACGATGGGGTGAGTTTTGGACAAGAGCAAGGTGAGGATGCAAACCCTTGGTCGGATTACGATAACGACAGTCTTAGTGATAAGTTTGAATCGTATTTCACTTCACTCGACCCGGAAGTAAACAACACCGCTACCTTTACTGAAGACACTGATGGTAACGATACGGCCGATTTCTGGGATGATCATCTATCTATCTCAGCCGATGGTCTTGCTGCTTGGGTGAATCAGTCCCTCTCCGCCGCCACGCTTAATTCAGGTCCCGTTTTCCTTAAAACCGACTTTTTAGCCGCTCAGAGCAACAGTTCCGGCACCAGTAACCCCAGAATTAATCTCCAAGCGATTAGCGGTGATGCCAGTTATGACGCGATTATCTATGTCAAAGAGGACCTATCGCGCAGTAACATCGAATGGCTGGGTAATTGGTCTGCCAATAAAACCGTTCTGAAATTCGAGCAAGATTCATCTGCTGTTGACGAAATTGGGTTGTCAGCCCGAAATCTAGGTGCGCAAAACTTCTCATTTGGCGCTAATACGCCTTACGGCCGTTTTGTTCATCTGCATTATCTCTATCTCGCTGACCCCGATGGTAAACCATCCACGGATGATCAGACATTCAAGCTCTATATCGATAACGTGTTGGCTGGCGAGGTGAGCCAGAAATTCGCAGGCCCAATTAATTATGCTGATACCAAATTGGGATTAATAGAATATAATCAAAGCCAGCCGTTTGGTTCAACAGATGGCCTCTATGCATTTTCAGCTTACAACGCCGCATTAAATGATACAGAGCGCAAAGCGTTGTTTGATGCCTCGCAAGCACAAATTCTCGACTCCGATGGGGATGGCGTTTGGGACACCTTTGACTTAAATAAATTCGCACCGGTTGCGAAAGATAACATTTTAACCACCAACGAAGATGTAAAT
>NZ_JBQKUM010000176.1:0-1491 GCF_054968605.1 Pseudoalteromonas sp. G5_S1_14_S5
GCTGCCAGTTTGAGCTTGTCTTCCTCACTGAACAGAGCTAACTGGCCAATGGCTTCCTGTGGTACCGCTACCATGCACCGTAGCACTCGTTTATACAGGCTGGCAATGTGGGCAGCCGTCCTCTCTTTGTACAGACTCAGTGCATAATTAAGCTCGGCATGTATCTGCTCGTCGCCATCGTCAACCATCAGGGTGAGGTCGAACCTGGCTGGTGAGTAACCGTTATCGTCAGTTGAGGTCAGCAGTTGCAATGGACTATCCCCCCTGCTCTCATGGCCGAAACTCTGCACCGAAAACATAACCTGGAATAGCGGATGACGTGATGTATCACGTTCCACCTGCAACGCATCAATAATTTGCTCAAATGGTAGCGCTTGATTTACCCGCGCCTCCGTTACCACCTGATGCACCTGACGGATGAGCGAGGAAACCGTTGCCTCACCGTTGACCCTTACCCGCAAAGGCAATGAATTAACAAAGAAACCAATCAAGCCTTGGGTCTGCGGGTGCTCGCGATTATTCGATGGAGCACCAATCAGGATATCCTCTTGACCACTCAAGGTGGCTAGGGTGATGTAGAAGGCACTCAGCATCACGCTGTACAGCGTGGTCTCCTGAGCACGAGCCAAAACGCGCAACTCACCTGAAAACTGAGCATCTAACTTGAAGCTATGATTAGCCCCCCGATAATCAACCTGACCCGGGCGTGGAAAGTCGGTTGGTAAGCTCAGCGTATCAACACCATCAAGGGTCTCGCACCAATGTTCAAGCAACTGCTCCAACACCTCTCCCCGGAGTGTCTCACGCTGCCAACGGGCGTAGTCGGAGTACCTAATATCCAGTACTGGTAGCTGCGGTTCGCGCTGCTCTACCAATGCGATGTAAATCTCTGACAACTCTCTTAGGAAGATGTCCGTCGACCAGCCGTCAAACGCTATATGGTGCCACAGCAGCAACAGCACATCACGCTGACCTACACTCTCACATGTGAAGTGAACCACCCGCAACGGGGCCTCTTGATCAAGTGCAAACAGTCTGCTGATTTCGGCCTGCATAGCTTCGTTGATATCCCGAACGACGCGCTTCTTAATCGTGATGGGTGAGTCCAACACCTGAAGATAGTCATAACCTTGTTCATCGACCAAGTAAACCGTGTTGAGCACCGGATGACGCGCTACCACCTGGTTGATGGCCTGCTCAATCAGTTGCGTTACCACCTCATCCTTCAACTCAAACGCAACCGGAATATGATATGCATCACTCCCTTCCTCAAAGCGTTCCACAAACAGCTGCCGCTGCTGAGCAAAAGACAGCAGAGGTCGAGTGTCGCCATAGCGCGGGATGGTCACCAGGCCGGAAGTACCCTGACCTTCAAGCACCTGTGCCAGCGCGGCCACCGTTTGGTGTTCATACAATAGGACCAGTGGGATATCCTGCCCCAACGCAGCACGACTAGCCGCCGTCAGTCGCACGCTACTGATAGAGTCACCA
>NZ_JBQKUM010000177.1:0-1434 GCF_054968605.1 Pseudoalteromonas sp. G5_S1_14_S5
AATGCCGATCAGTTAAGAAATTTGTGAGATCATTTGACCGATCCTCAAAAGGCTTCAAAATCCGATATTAGGAAACTAATATCGGATTTTTTTATGTCTTTAGAAAGCCAGCTTGCGGATACTTTTCGGTCATGTAATACCTTTCATCACTTTGATAAATATTCTGAAATTCTTAGTCCAGAGCTTATTCAGCAAGGCTTTGAACAAGCTGGTGTATCAACGGTTCGAAGAAGGCGGCTACCTTTAGAAGCCGTGCTTTGGTCTGTTGTAGGAATGAGCCTTTTTCGACAACAATCTGTTTGGGATATAGCTAATCAACTCGATATAGTCCTACCAGACAAACAACGCTTTGTTGCACCAAGTGCCGTTGTTCAGGCAAGACAGAGATTAGGAGAAGAAGGAGTAAAGCAAGTCTTTAAGAAGATGGCTGTACACAGCTATCAATCTTCTAGCTTCGAAACTTGGTGTGGCCTAAACCTTTTGTCTGTTGATGGCGTTGTTTGGAGAGCAACAGATACACCCGAAAATCATCAAGAATTTAAAGCACAACGTAATCATTCATCTGAGAATATCTACCCTAAAATACGTATGGTCTGTTTGATGGAACTTACGAGTCATCAGCTAATCGATAGTGCATTCTCTGACTATCGAACCAATGAAATGAAGCTCGCAGAAGATCTCATTGAACAAACTCCAGATCATTCACTGACTATTTTTGACAAGGGATATTACTCTCTAGGGCTACTTAATCGTTGGAACAAAACCGGTAAAGAAAGGCATTGGATGCTCCCAGTGAGAAAAGACTTCCAATATGAAGTCGTGCATAAATACAGCCCAAGTGACGCTGTGGTTGCTATAAAAACAACACCTCAGGCAAGAAAAAAGTTCAGTGACCTCCCGGAGATAATAGAAGCGAGGTTAGTATCGAAAAGTATCAAAGGTAAGAAGTATCAGGTACTTACGTCAATGTGTGATGGGTTACGCTTTCCTGGAGAAGACATGGTAGAACTCTATCGCTATCGTTGGGAAATCGAATTAGGCTATCGGGAAATGAAACAAACCTTGCTTGATAGCGAGTATACATTGCGAAGTAAGCGTCCAGATATGGTCAAACAAGAACTCTGGGGTATTTTATTAGCCTATAACCTTATAAGACAGGTTATGACAAAGGCAGCGAGTCAATTAGATAGTGTGTGGCCAAATCAACTAAGCTTCACAAGTAGTGCTATGGCAGTGACTCAATACTTTGCAGCTTTACCTTTAACAAGGCCAGGAAACCTTCCCAAACACTATGATGTTCTACTACAGCAAATATCTATGTTTATCCTACCACCTAGGAGAGAGGACAGAAGTTATCCTCGTTGGGTTAAGCTGAAGCCCAAGAAGTATGCAATAAATAGAAAAAATGCCAGTCAGCTTAACTGACTGGCATTA
>NZ_JBQKUM010000178.1:0-1425 GCF_054968605.1 Pseudoalteromonas sp. G5_S1_14_S5
AGATGTTTAGAACGCACAATGTAGCGAGTTTTGCTAAAACGAACGGTCCTGTCTTTGGGCCGTTTTTGTTTTTCGGGCAAGATATAACGTTTCACTCGTTCTCTCATAGCACGCAACTTTTTGGGAACCGAACCTGGTGAGGCGATAGCACACCACATTAGTTCATCTTGAATATCGCGAAGAGCCATCGTGAAGCTTATCCTAAGTGGCGAGACTTCTGCCTCTTTTGCTATCCGGCTAATCTCCAGACGAACCAAGTTATATGCGATAAGGATACCCCATATTTCTTGCTCTACGCCCTCTACAGATTGACTTCGGAGCAGGATTTCATCTTCAAGCATGTCATGCTTAATCTCGCCATAGCTATTCTCGATTTCCCACCTTTCGAAGTACACATCCAATAATTCGTTTAAACTGTATTTCCTATCTGTCAGAGAAGTCAGCAACCCTTTGATGTGATTGGGTTGTTTATCTCCTTCATTAGGATATAGAGCCAGCCTAGCTTGCCACGTTTTTGGGAGGCTCGCGTCTTGTTTTCTGGCCTGCTCAGAGACTTTCATCTCTACAATCAGATCACGTCCCTCATCATCGAGTTGCTCGATGATTTCATATTTCACATTCGACTTTATTGGGGTCATCCAGTGACTTGTCCCATGCTCTTGTTGCCAGTTCAGCATAAGTTCTGCGCTCAAATAGCAACGGTCAAAAATGGTCAATGAATTCGGAACTGATGATGAAATTAAATCTTTTGCATAGCTGATTTCACCTTTAGAGCTTTCTCCAAAAGCCACATCATGAATAAGGCGGCTGCGTAGTGATGTGAGTGCGCACATTCGAACTATTGGGTACTCAGTATGCCTATCTTTTCGGTAGTAAACATATTGATAATGCTCGACTAAGCTTGGATTATCGTGAGTTCTAAACTGTGTACCATCAATTGAAAATAGACTCAAACCATTCCATGTATCAGCGGCATCCTCCAACTGTGTCCAGTGTTTTGCAGTGATTGAGAATAATGACTGTAAAGGTTTAGCGGTGAGGCGCTTTCTCGCCTGAGGAATTGCACTAGGTGCAATAGACTCTCCCAATGAATTCGACAATTTGAGGTCGAGTTTATCGAGTACATCGGTGATCGGTCTATCTCGATATAGACCAATACCAACGACTAGCCATACAACGAGTTCAGCGGGTAGCTTTCTACGGCGCATACTCGCTTTATTCGTTTCAGATAAAGCTTGGTTTATCCAATCTAGCGGAAGGTCTTTTTGGAACAAAGAAAGAGATTCTGGATTAGCAAAATCGTCAACATCAATTAACCAGTGTGACAGCATAAAAAATACCCTTAAACAAAAGTGCTTAAGGGTATTGTCAACCATCTATAGGATCGTTCAACTGATCGAAAAAATGCTTAAATGATCAGTGTTA
>NZ_JBQKUM010000179.1:0-1345 GCF_054968605.1 Pseudoalteromonas sp. G5_S1_14_S5
TTAAGGTGATGAGATGGTCTCCCCCTACCACTTCACATGACTGTAAGCCATGCTTGGAGTGTTCAGGTCCGAAGTAAAAGGAGAAGACCATGACTCAGCATAAAATCATCGGCATCGATTTAGCAAAAAATATCTTCTTTCTTTTTGAAATCAATCATAAAGGAAAGAACCTTTCTCGTAAAAAACTTCAACGAAGTAAGCTACTTAGCTACATTACCAATAAAGAGCCTTGTACCATTGCTATGGAAGCATGCTCTGGTGCCCATTATTGGGCTCGTGAATTCTCTCAGTTCGGTCACGAAGTCATACTCTACGCCCCCCAACATGTGAAAACTCAAAGGCGTAAACAGAAAAACGACTATAACGATGCTGAAGCCATTGCCGAAGTCGCGCTCTACAAAAGACCTCACCCTGTTCCTCATAAATCCGTCGAGCAACAAGACATCCAATCTCTTATTCGAATGAGACGTCTGCTCGTCACTGAAAGAACTCGCATTGTTAATCAAGTGCGTGGCCTCATATCTGAATACGGCATCATTATGCCCAAAGGAGCCGCTGCCTTTAGAAAGGCCATACCCGAAATACTCGAGAACGATGAAAACCAACTGTCTTGTATATTAAGAGAGCTGCTATCCCATCAGTACGAACGATATTTATACATCGACGAACAAGCAAAATGGTTCGACGATAAACTTAACCAAACCATCAAGCAGTTCGAAAACGCAAAGCGACTCATGTCTATTCCAGGCTTTGGGCCACTCACTAGCCAAGCCGTTGCGGTATGGCTTGGCTCTGGACAACAGTTCAAAACCGGTAGAGATGCCTCCGCCGCAATGGGCCTTGTGCCGAAGCAAGATACCAGCGGTGACAAAGTCATTCTTCTTGGGATAACCAAAAGGGGCAACACGTATATCCGCTCCCTACTCGTTCATGGAGCAAGAGCAGCGCTGAGGCGCGCCAAATTTAAATCCGATAATCTCAGTAAGTGGATGCTTGAACTTCAAGAGCGACGAGGACCAAACAGAGCCGCTGTCGCTTTAGCAAACAAACTCATGCGCATAGCGTGGGCAGTTATCACTAAAAATGAAGAATATCGACCAACACAAAGCTAATGAGAATCACCAACCCTTTGCAAAGTACGTAGTAAGATGAATAACAGGATAAATCCTACACGTTGAAAACCTTATGCTCACACTGTCTTATAAAGTCGATAAGGTGATTAGGACTTCGTGTTCGACTTCCTCATCTTGGCCAAGGCAATAGCCGTTAAACAGGCCGTATATATGGAAGTTAACCTGCGCTTTTGATCATACTGCTGACTTGCAAAACTGGGGGAGACCATATA
>NZ_JBQKUM010000180.1:0-1297 GCF_054968605.1 Pseudoalteromonas sp. G5_S1_14_S5
GTTTTAATATGTTATAAGGTTTTCCTAAGGTGCAAGCGTGGCAGAGCGCGTTGATTAAGTCGGGCTTAACAGAGAAAACGGTATCTCAAGACTTTTTGGAGAAGTTTAGTGGTTTCTATTTAACGAATACCTATTTGGCAAGACTTGCTGAAGCTAATTAATATTGCATTCATTATTTTAAATATATTTTAATGGCACTTTGTTCTGAATAATTTCAAAAGAAAAAATAAAGCTCACTCTATTAATCAATAGTGTGATCTTATTGTTTTCCAGGAAGGGGAGAGTTAACTAATAGCTAGAATATAAGCCACCTCAGGTTATGGTTTTTGCTATAATCTCGTGATTTATAGTTTTTTATATCGGTGTATGCAATGTTGATATTGTAACGTTTACTTGTATTTTACCTTTTACTCTATTTGTCTCATAAGTAAGGCGCTATAAAAATTGTTAATTATTCGCTTGGCGAATAAAAGTTGCTGTGATAACTTTCCAATCACTTCGTAAATGAACGGTGTTTTATTGTTTCTTTTAGAAGCCGCTTGAATATTTTATTTTAAACAGTATCGCAACCGTTGGAATCGTGTCGGAAACCTATTAATAGTTGATGGACGGTGCTGTTGGACAAGCTAAAAAGGGTATTTTCATGCTTAAATCAACACTTATATTAGGCCTAGTTGGCTTGGTTTCACTTCCTTCATTTGCTGCTGGTATTGAGGGCGGTCCATACATTGGTGCTGGCCTTGGTGTATATCAAGATTCAGACACGGACGGTGGCGCTAATTTAGATTCTGACGGCATGGGCTATAACCTTTACGGCGGTTATCAGTTCAACCGTATTGTAGGTATCGAACTAGGCTACACGGACTACGTTGACTATGAGTTATTTGGCCAAAAGAAGCTTTCACCAACGTCTCTCTCAGTAGCTGCGAATGTTGGTTACACTTTCGATAACTCAATCCGTCCATTTGTACTAGCGGGTTTAAGCTACGTAGATTTGAACTCAAGCAACAGTGCTTTCTATGGCGATGACTCCGGCGCAGGCTTCCACTTCGGTGTTGGTGTTGAATACACGCCAGTAGAGAACCTAACACTCCGTCTGATCTCACAAGCTGACGCCGTAAACGTTGAAAACTACGCTTATATTAATGGTATTAAAGTACGTTTAAGCAGCCAAGACATCGCATTTAGCACAGTAACTCTGGGTGCTTCTTACAATTTCTAACGCAAGTTGAGATCTGAAATTGTTTATAGTTGATACGAAAGCCGCTCTGATTATGAGCGGCTTTTTTGTAGCTAT
>NZ_JBQKUM010000181.1:0-1261 GCF_054968605.1 Pseudoalteromonas sp. G5_S1_14_S5
GGCAGGTGATAAGCTGTTTATCGATTACTGTGGGCCTCGGCTTCAGGTAGTCAATCCTGACACAGGCGAAGTGCGCGAAGCAGAAGTGTTCGTGGCGACCTTAGGTGCGTCCAATTACACCTATGTTGAAGCCTTCCCGAGTCAAGGTAAGTCCTACTGGTTAGAGGCGCATGCTAATGCGTTCGAACACTTCGGCGGCGTACCACAACTCTTGGTTCCCGATAATCTACGCAGCGCTGTCAGCAAAGCTAACCGTTATGAACCGAGGCTTAATGAGAGCTATCAAAAACTGGCGAATCACTATCAAACTGCCGTGATGCCAGCTCGCCCTTACAAACCGAAAGACAAAGCCAAAGCAGAGAATGCCGTCCTTCTAGTAGAACGCTGGATCATGATGCGACTTCGTCATCAAACCTTTCATACCTTCAAAGAGTTGAACCTCGCCATCCGTGAGCTTATGAATGACTTAAACCAACGTGAGATGAAGCAGTATGGAGCGAGCCGCAAAGCGCTGTTCGACAAACTCGATAAACCCGCGTTAAAGTCCCTTCCTAAGCAGAGATATCTATATACCGAAACCAAGCGAGCCAAAGTTGGGCCTGATTATCACATCGAATATCGCCGCCATTACTACTCGGTTCCCCATCAACTTGTTGGCCACTATGTTGAGCTGGAAGCCTCCAACCGTCTGGTGCAGATCTACCACCAAGGTAACTTGGTCGCCCAACATCCACGCAGCCAAAGAGAACGTGGAAATAGCACCAACGCAGAGCACATGCCAAGTAATCATCAACATCAAAAGTGGTCGCCTGGACGCTTGCTCAACTGGGGAGCCAATATCGGCCCTGCCACACGAGAGGTCGTCAATAAGATGCTGAACTCCAAGCCTCACCCAGAGTTGTCTTATCGTTCCTGCCTTGGGTTACTCAACCTAAGCAAAGCCCATGGCGAATCGCGCCTAGAGCAAGCCTGTAAAGATGCACTGATGCTGACAAAACCTAATTACACCTTCGTCAACAATCTACTCAAGAACAATCGTGAAGGGCAACTGAGTAAAGATAAAGCGAATACACCGAACCTTGTTCACAGCAATGTTCGTGGCCCGAACTGTTATCACTAGGAGAAAGGATATGAACGCACTGAACGACCAACTCAAAACCCTCCGCTTGAGCCATGCGGCGAAAGCGTTAGAGCAGCAACAAGAGCAACTGACGACCTACGCAGAGCTGGACTTCGAGGAAAGGTTAAGCCTGCTTCTGGA
>NZ_JBQKUM010000182.1:0-1248 GCF_054968605.1 Pseudoalteromonas sp. G5_S1_14_S5
GAACTTGCTTCTTATCCTGTTTTTCGCTCTAGATTTAAGATGCAGGGCTTTGGAAATGCGTTAATTAGTGAGGGGGGGATTATGGGAACGTGTTAAAAAGCCCCGTGAATACGAGGCTTTTCTGTGTCACAAGTCACTTATTTGCGGATGTTAAGAAGGTGTGGCGAGTTTACACTCTCTCAACTTGCTTTCGCTAAATCTACGTTTAACGTGATAGGAGCCTGTAGGTGAGGGTTAATAGCGGCTATAAGATCTTCTTCATATTGGTCTAACCAAGCGTAACGTTGGCGATATAGCTTTCGTTTTTGGCGTTTAAGCGGCTCAAGATCTTTTCTTGTTGCGCGTAAAGGCAATACGTAAAAACACGTGTTATGTTGCTCTCCGTTATGCTCTTCCCAAAGCTCATCATATTTTAGAGTGATATCTTTGCTTTTCTTTCCATAGCGGAATGAGTTTGATACATGGCTCGCTTCGTTGACTGCGTAAATGTGTGTGATACCCAAGCCTGCAGCCATCAGTCTTAGTGTTTCAACGATGAAGGATTTAGGTCTTAAGCCGTAAAATGCTTTGGTGAACGCTCGGCTGAACCCGTTATCATTTGCGCCACCTTGAACACCACCGATGTAGATATCATTGTTGAAGACAGAGAAAGATAGGGTGTACATCTTATTCAATTGTGAATCAGTCAGCGACAGCGTTAGCTCGCCTTCTTTTCTTGAATTGCGCTCAAAGCTGAGATTGAGTAAGTAAGTTTGTTCACCAATGTTTAACTCTAAAAGGTTGATTCTTTCGTTGTAAATGTTGTGTCGAGCTGGAGTGTTGAACGTATTTTCAAACCAATCGTAATGCTTTGATAAAATTTCGATTTTCTGCTTTTTGCTAAAGCCATTACATAGGTAGGGAGTGACAAACTTAGATAGGAAATTTGGTTGTTTTTTAAACAAGAGTCTTCTCTCATCAGAGTTGAAACTCTCATTCAGCTTTTTCGTATCTGAGTAATAAAACAATGCTCGAATTGTAAACTTAGCTATCGCCTTGTACTTGCCCTTTTTTTTATGGACATTAGCGTCAATTCCCATACGAACTACATTCATAATCACCTCAAAAGAAGAAGCATCCCCCGAACACATTCGCGTTGGGTTTTACGTTCTTTACACTCATAAACATCAAGGCTGCGATGATAATGAAAAGTGAAATTTAGGTATGTATGGGTATGTATGACAATGTAATCAGAATAATTACTTAGTG
>NZ_JBQKUM010000183.1:0-1168 GCF_054968605.1 Pseudoalteromonas sp. G5_S1_14_S5
AGTACGAGAGTCATAACTGGTGCTCGCTGACGAAATAAGCTGTGAGTCAACCTGATAAAAGACACCTTCCATAGGGTCCTTCAGCGCATTGTACGCAATATCGTAATCCACTATCGCAGCGCTGCTTTGTACATCCACCGTTTCATCACTGTAGGCGGCGACCGCCGAGTTACCATCGCTAACCATTATTTGAAGTCGATAACGTTCACCAGAGGTCAATGAGGTTAGTTCGTTGAAACTAGGGTTTGCATTGCCCCTTGAGTTCCAAGTACTACCGTTATAATCACTGGCCTGCCATTGGTAATTGACGCTTAAATGGGTATTAGTCTGTATCAGGGTGGCCATTTCTGATTTAATGGTATCGAGATTAATCAACCCTACCGTATCCGTTTCGACTAAATTCGGCTGGTCGTAAGCGAGTAATGGTTGAGTCATCACTAATTCACCTGGGCTCGTCGTAGACCCATTGCTAAACGCGACACTCACCGGACCCAATTGTTGAGTAAGCATACCTTGTGTTTGCGTCGCCATCACACTTAACACTTTAGTATCTGGGTAGTCGGCAATCATATCGCTGACGGTGGTATGTTTAGTCGTAGGGGCAAGATCGCTTCGATATTCATACACCGTCGTATAAGCGCCTGATGACTCTCCTTCAACTTCTTGGAGATTTTGTGAGAACAGTGTGCCGTATGAGGCGATACTGGCTGGAGAGGAAAAGCTAACACTCAGTCCGCTGTGCCAGCCCGCTACACTTGCCGGGATCATACCTTGAACAATAGCGGCACTCACCTCTACCGTTTGGGCCAGCACCTGACCATTTTCACTGTAGTTCAATGCTAAAAGTACATGACGCCCAACATGGCCTTGTAGACTATTATTAGTAAGCGGACTGGTCAGCGCTTGCCAAGTTTCTGGTGCACTGCGTTGTGTAGGAGTGTCCACTAGATACCAGTTAACCGTGATATTGGCACTATTTGCGTTATCGAGCGAACCATTACGCAGCAGCTGTGCTTGAAACTGCGGCGTACTATTTTCATAAAGAGGCTGCACACTAATACTACCAGTAATGCTCAGACTCTCTGATGTACTTGGCACTGCAGCACGAGCGGTTGACAAGGCATGAGCACTCAAACCCGAGCCGCCAGTATCGGTCACGATAACCCCT
>NZ_JBQKUM010000184.1:0-1163 GCF_054968605.1 Pseudoalteromonas sp. G5_S1_14_S5
CGAGCGTATTGACCAACGATATACTGTTTGGCGCCGCTTGTACCAGCGGCGTTTCAACGGTTCTAGACACCAATACCTTGCTGCTAGCATCAAGGTAGCTGATGGACACGCGCAATACAAAGCCCACATCATTGCTGGTTGGGGTGTAAGCGCCATCAATAGAGAGTAGCGTTAGGGTGCCATCCACTTCGACCCTTGACCATTGGTGAATACGAGAGTCATAACTGGTGCTCGCTGACGAGATAAGCTGTGAGTCAACCTGATAAGAGACACGTTCAATAGGATTATTCAGCGTATTGTACGCAATATCGTAATCGGTACTTAGAGCCAATGCAGTGACCGCAATTGTTTCGTCACTGTACAACGTAGCGAATGGATTACCAGATTCGGTCAGATTGACAACAAACCGATATTGTTCATCCGCCACGAGTAAGCTTAACGGAGTAAAAGATGACGGTGTACTCACCGTGACCCAAGAAGAGTTATTATTGGTACTCTGCCAAGCATAGTTGGCCGTAAACTGTGGATACTTCGCTAGTAACTGATCTTTCACCACACTTAACGCATTTTTATTAAGTACTTCTATCGTATCTTGTTCACTCAATACGGGTCGTTCATAACTCAATATCGGCTTTATCAGCCCAGGTTCAATCGGTTCGCTAAGCACGATGGTTTTCGCTAATTCCATGCCAGCTTCACTGTAGCGCAATTCTAAAAGAAGATACTTTCCTGCTTGCCCAAGCAAGCTTTCATTATTGAGAGGTTGTGCTAGCGCAGTCCAGGTTTCTTTTGCATCGCGTTGCGTTGGTGTATCGAGTAGATACCAATTCGCATCAATATTGGCACTGTTGCCCGAGTCTGTTGAGCCATTTCGTAACAATTGTGCTGTATACGTCGGCGTTACACCTTCAATTAATGGTGATGTCGCAATATCTCCTTGGATCATCAAGCGGTCATTCGTGCTAGTCTCTGCCACAAGACCTGCCGATAATGCACGGGCACTCAAACCCGAGCCGCCAGTATCGGTCACGATAACCCCTAAATAGTACCCTTGGTCATCGGCGGTAACTGTGTAGTCATTCGCCGTTGCGCCAGTAATTTCAGCATTCGCAGGCCATGCGTCACGACTTCCGGCGGCGCCAGGCAAGCGATACCATTGATAG
>NZ_JBQKUM010000185.1:0-1153 GCF_054968605.1 Pseudoalteromonas sp. G5_S1_14_S5
CATTCTCCTGAATTTAAAGCAGAAGCCCTGAAGCTAGCAGAGAAAGTGGGAGTAGCTGCGGCAGCGAGGCAGCTCTCGTTACACGAATCTCAGATCTATGGTTGGCGTAAGGTAGCCAAAAAAGACACCAGCACCAGTCAGAGGGAAAAAGATCTAGCCGCTGAGGTCGCTAAGCTCAAAAGACAACTAGCTGAGCAAGCTGAAGAGCTAGATATAGTAAAAAAGGCCGCCACCTACTTCGCGAAAAACCTAAAGTAAATTGCTACGAATTTATGCTCGAACACCTGCTGTGCTTCAGTGTTGTCCGCATGGCTAAGGTGTTCGGCGTTTCACGGAGTGGGTTTTATTACTGGATTAAGCATCGCCACAAGGCCCTCCAGCGCGAGGTAACTCGCCAAGAGCTTGATACGAAGGTCAAAGAGGCTTTTGACAATAGCAAAGGCCGCGATGGTTCAAGGCGAATCCAGAAAGAGCTGGCTGAGAACGGTGATAGCCGTAATGTTAAAACCATTGCCGCCAGTATGAAGCGGCAGGATTTAACGCCGAAAGCGGCACGTAAGTTTAAGTGTACTACGGATAGCAAACATAAAATGCCAGTTGCTCCGAACCTGTTGGCACAGGATTTTAACGCGGAGGCTCCGAATCAAAAGTGGGCGGGAGACATCACCTACGTTGCCACAAGCGAAGGCTGGCTGTACTTGGCGGTAATTATTGATCTTTACTCAAGACAAGTAGTCGGCTGGTCTATGGATACCAGAATGACTGCTACGCTGGTCTGTGATGCGTTATCAATGGCCTTGTTCCGTCGCGGGTTCCCTGAGCAAGTAATCGTTCACAGTGATCGAGGTAGCCAGTATTGCTCAAAAGACTATCGAGACCTCATAACCGCTTATAATCTAAAGCAAAGTATGAGTAGAAAAGGAAACTGCTGGGACAACGCTTGTGTGGAGAGCTTCTTCCATTCAATGAAAGTTGAAGCGATCCAATATGAGCCGATCATGATGCGAGACGAGATGCGCCAAGCGATTTTCGAATACATAGAGGTTGATTATAACCGGACGAGAAGGCACAGTGCTCTTGGATATCTAAGCCCAGTTAACTTTGAACAACAAAATGTCGCTTAATGAAGTGTCCAGTCTGCCTGGAGCAGATC
>NZ_JBQKUM010000186.1:0-1134 GCF_054968605.1 Pseudoalteromonas sp. G5_S1_14_S5
CTTTTGAGTTAGAAAGTGCCATGGGTAAAAATTCAGCCTGTGAATGTTTTGAACGGAAGTGATTTACACGAAATATGGTCAGTCGCTTATCTCAGGTTAGAAAAGTATCTTGAAGCCATAGTCGTTAGGTGCTTTCTACCGCGCTTATGAAGTTATAAAAAAACTCATCCTCTGAGTCGATCACAAACTCCAACCGTTTGTACATGCGCGCAGCAGGCTCATTATTTTTAAAACAACTCAATGTTAAATCCAATTGCTGTAAATTTGCCTGTTGTTTGAGTTTTTGAATCACAGTTGATCCGAAACCTTTCCTTTGACTATCCGTGTAGATAATGAGCAGGTGGATGTGGATACTACTCGATTTAAGGCGACTGCATACATAACCAACTTTTTCACCATTACAAATAATCCAACTAAACCAATCTGGCTCTAACTTAGATTCAAACGAAGTTCTTTGAAAACTTTCATCCCAACCAACTGCACTCTCAACGATTGGCTTCATATACAATTTGAAATCATCGAATGCCGACGTGTGTTCGTGTTTTTTAAATTTTGAAAGAGTAATTTCCATATGTCACCTAACGCCGCATTAAGTTGATGAGCAACGCTACCACGAAACTTAACCATACCACCGTAATCACAAAACCCAACGATGGAATGAAAAATGCCAAGCGTTGCGAATCACTCTTAAACAGATTGTTATGTAGCTATTCGCCATTACCCAAATCAAAAAGGTTTATACCACCAGAACTATCTAGACTGGTATTCGTCACTTTACTATTAGGTTCTACATTTACTTCTGCATATAGTAAGTAGCTTTCAAATGATGGGACTTCAGATACGTTAAATAGGATCTTTCCAACAGACTTTTGAAAATCCAACAAGTCGCCTAGATCTTCATGTAGTTCCAAAGCCAACTCTTTACTGTATGGCAGCAACATGCCATAAGAAATTGACTTATAGAATCGGTCATTGCTGCGATTAATCTGGTTCAATACCCAACTAATCTCATGAAACGAATAGGTGTTCTTTTTCCCAAATTTAGCACACAGCTTAGGAGCTACATCTTTAGCCACTGACTGAACATAAGCTTTTTTATTCATGAACTTAAGCATATCTATCCTCCTTGCTATA
>NZ_JBQKUM010000187.1:0-1124 GCF_054968605.1 Pseudoalteromonas sp. G5_S1_14_S5
TGGTTGAACCCAAGGAAGTCAAAACCGTCGTTGATGTGAGTAATGTGCGTTTTCTCTTCGGATAACGTTAAACCTCGTACCGCTAAGAAGTCAGCAATCAATGGTTTGATATCGTTCTCCAACACTTCCTTTGAAGCGCAGGTGACGACGAAATCGTCGGCATATCCAATAAAGTTAGCTCTTGCGCCTTTCTTAAGCGCGGTAGACTTAATGCGCTGTTCGAGACCCGATAACGTCATCAGCATCAAGGTGGGGGATATAATCCCGCCTTGAGGCGTACCTTCGTCGGTGTCGTAAAACAGCCCTTTGTCTACAAAGCCTGACTTTAGCCATTGCTCCAACATCCGTTTATCGATGGCGATGTTATCCATCAGCCACTGATGCCCGATTTTGTCGAAACAGGCTTTGATGTCCCCTTCAAGAACCCATTGTGCTGACCGTTTCTGACCCAAACAGATAAAACACTGGCCGATTGCGTCAGCCGTGCTGCGATTTGGTCTAAAGCCATAACTATTGGGGTCGGCAAGCATTTCGGACACGGGTTCTAACGCTAGAAGATGGAGAGCTTGTTGGGATCTATCAATCATGCATGGAATACCCAGTGGTCTGAGCTTACCGTTCTTTTTGGGGATGTAGATACGCTTGAGTGGTTTCGCTTGATAAGCTTTCCGACTCAGTTGATTTACTGCTTTCATACGACGCGTGTCTGTGTTCCAGACAGCGCCGTCTATTCCAGGCGTTTTACTGCCTTTATTTTGAGAGACTCGCTTAACAGCAAGAAGTTTTGCTGAGCGAGAGTGAGTCAGTATCCACTGCAATGCTTTTGCTTTGCCGTGCTTACCGTCTCTAGTTGCCTTTGCGATACGCATTTGAAGCTTTAAGACGTTCGCCTCTACGGCCTTCCAGTTAATGGATTGCCACTGTGCACTGTCAGAAGATGCACTAATCTCATTCGAAATCATCATTTGCTTTTCTTCCTTAATAAAGTTCTTCAAACTCTCTCGCAACGAGAGACCAGTTGGAAGTGGGCTCACTTTCGTGACCAGACACAAGTCTGTATCTGCATCGTTACAATGCAGCCTTTGCTTTTTCCAACCTCCTCTACCCGCATCACTATCGGCCAC
>NZ_JBQKUM010000189.1:0-1090 GCF_054968605.1 Pseudoalteromonas sp. G5_S1_14_S5
TTGGCGTTAGCATCAATGCGGCTGGCGATCGCATTGCGGTCGGTGCGCGACAAGAAGATGGGCCAACCAATAGTATGACGAACCAAGGTGCGGCTTTTGTTTTTGATTACAATGGTAGCAGTTGGAATCAAACCCAGGTGCTGCGTGCCAGTGACGCAGCGACGAATGACAACTTTGGTTTTCAAACTCAACTGAGTGCCGATGGGCGTAAACTTGTGGTGTCCACACAAAATGCGGAGGCGGTGTACCGTTATGACTTAGCGAATGCCGACACCACGCAGTGGCAAGCCAGTGAAACGATTTTCAGCTCCCCATCGAGTAACACCGATGAATTTGGCACTTTTGCCATCGCCTTTAATGGTAAAGACATTGTGGTCGGGGCATCTTATGATGATTATAACTACAATGGTATTCTCACTAACAGCGATAATAATACGGTGTTTGATGCCAATGACACCAGTTCGACGGGTACCGCCTTCGATAATACCGATACCAGTATCATCAATTCAGGTGGCGTCTATGTGATAGCCAGTGAGCCTTATGCGTTATCGAGCCTGGATAGTTTGCAAGCGCGTGTTAACGGTTCAAACACCATTTTCGCCTGGGCGGCAGGAAGCAGTACCGTGCCAACAGTCACAGATTATCTCAATGCGTCGATTGATAATGTGACGGTCGATAATCTTTCGGACATTAACACTCAACTTCAAAGCCTGGCTCACACCGATATGGAAAGTGTGCAACCGATGGTCAACGCCATCAATAAAATCTTGGCTTACACAATAGATGCCACTAACCCAGCAGTACCAACCTATACCGATTACACCCTTGCGGGCATTAATGGCGTGGATGCCAATAATGCGGACACCTTAAACGGTTATGTTGGCGGTCAAAGTGTGGCCGTTGCCGACATTCCAGCATTGGTGACGCGTATGAACCACCTTTTAGTGTTACGCGCTTACAGCTCAGATATGAACAATAATACCGAACCAACCCTGAGTAACTTCACCGGCGCAGGCATCAGCACCTTACGTGGGATAAACCTTGCTGATTACAACAGCGAGCTGGTTAATCAAACCCTCACCACGGAAGC
>NZ_JBQKUM010000190.1:0-1074 GCF_054968605.1 Pseudoalteromonas sp. G5_S1_14_S5
ATTTGCCCCTGCTCGCCCAACACATGTAGCTGGATATTGGCAATCGGCTGGCCAATCGGCACCACTTTCAGCTCAGTGACCGGATCGCAGACCCAATAACTGACATCAATCGCCGCTTCGGTAGGGCCATATAGATTATGCAGCTCAGCCTGAGTTCCAGTGGCAAAGAAATCCTTTTGTAAGGTGAATGGCAGGGCTTCACCACTACACACCACTTTTTTCACCGAACGGCACGCGGACCAATCGGCTCCATGCAACATGGCGGCCAGCATCGATGGCACGAAGTGCAGCACACTGATATCCTGCTGCTGGATCACCTCTGCCAGATAAACAGGATCCTTGTGTCCGTCCGGCTTGGCAACCACCAAGGCCGCGCCAGTCTGCAGGGGCCACAAGAATTCCCAAACAGAGACATCAAAACTGTACGGCGTCTTCTGAAGCACCCGATCAATCGATTGTAATTGATAGGCATCCTGCATCCACTGCAAGCGGTTGACAACGCCATCGTGCTGATTCATCACCCCTTTGGGCATCCCAGTGGAACCAGAGGTATAGATCACGTAGGCCAGATCCTTCGGGCCGCTAAGTGATGGTAGGTTATTCGCTGCCAGCTCACACCAAACAGTGTCGGTATCGAGGCTCAGTAGCTGTGGTGCAGTTTCTAAATCTTGGATCACGACAGACAGGTATTCAATATGGTGCGCTTGAGTGAGCACCAATGGCGTCTGGGTATCCTGCAGCATATGCGTCAGGCGGGCTGCAGGCACTTCGGTAGCCAGCGGTACATAAGCGCCCCCTGATTTCAGCACCGCCAGAATACTCACTACCATCTCCACACTGCGGTCAAAGTAGAGCGCTATCAGAGTATCGGGCTTCATGTTGTGTCCATGGGTAGCCTGGTACTGCTGACGGATGGCTCGTGCCAGTTGGTTGGCCCGTGCGTTAAGCTCGGCGTATGTCAGTTGCTCCTCCTCAAACACCAAGGCAATGGCATCCGGGGTCTTCTTAACCTGCGCTTCAATCAGTTGGTTCAGTGTCTTATTCTGCGGGTATGGCGCTGCGGTAGTGTTCCAC
>NZ_JBQKUM010000191.1:0-1054 GCF_054968605.1 Pseudoalteromonas sp. G5_S1_14_S5
GTGAGATTGGCTCCCGATGGCTGCTCCAGCAACACCACACCCAATACCTCACTTTGAGGAAGGGGTATCTGTGATGGCGTCAACGCGATACTCAATAACTCCGTCACGCCACTGACCACTGGCATGGGAGCAGAGACCAATGCGGTTAAGGCGTTGCCACCCACAATTGGTGTTGCTATCACGCGCACCTCACCGGCGCTTTCATCGGCACTGGTCAACTGATAATTGGCCTCATTGCCCAGCGTTGGAATGTCACTCCAATTGACCCCATCACTGCTGCGTTGCCATTGGTACTGAACACCATCTGGCGCTTGATTATGCTCTCGCGTACTGCCAAGCAATCGAGCGGTAACCATATCGCCCACTTGCTGAGGAGAGGCCAACGATTCAATACGAACTAAATCAAGATACAAATTCTGGAAGGTGTCGTCAGAGTTCGGCGCACTGCTACCTGCGCCGCCCCATGCATCACTGAGGTCGCTGTTGACCACATCACCATTATCTAATGTCACGCGTAGCGCATGTTGATAATCGACATCGGCAGACGTCACTAAGGTGTAGTCTTTGCTGCCCACGCCAACCGGCGTACCACCGGAATCTATGCTGCCCCCCTGCGGTATGCGATACCACTGATAGGTCGCCATGAGGTTTTCAGTCGTTAAGAGGTTATCTAACCAAGTTTGTGAAGCGTCTGTCAGTGATAATGTATCCGTGAGACTGTCGAGTTTGAGATACACGGTACGCAGCGCGTAACCAGTCGTGTTGTCGGTGACCGTTTGACTTGGATGACTGCACACCGATTCACTCTCGCCACTAGCCCCATCGGTCAGCGTGAGGCAAAGTTGTAAGGTGTCGCCCACATCTGTGGTCTGTGCCACATAGTTACTATCCGTCGCCCCCGAAATATCAGTCCAGCTGCCCCCTAATTGACCATGCTGCCATTGGTAGTCCACCGCTAGTCCGCTTTGTGCTAGCAGGCTGATGTCGTGCTGGTTTAAACTGACTGACATCCCCACACTGAGCTCTGTCGGTACCAACGTGCGATGTAAAGCAT
>NZ_JBQKUM010000192.1:0-1033 GCF_054968605.1 Pseudoalteromonas sp. G5_S1_14_S5
TGACTAGAGCTTGAACATCTTGTGTACCGGTAAAATCCAGTGCGCTGCTCTGACTTAGTAACTCTTGATTGTAATCGCTGAGATTTTCAGGGCGAATATTAGTTACATTTGCTGCAGTATAAGTCGCTTCACTTGGAAGCGTTGTGCTTGTGCCCTGCGCATAATCCTGTAAATCAGATAATGAAAGGGTATATTGATAGCCTGAAAAGTTAATGGCACTTTTAACGCCCGACTTGTTATCGATAGTATTTGAGGATTGGAACTCTAACCTGGTATCGGAGCCAGAAATCACACCGGTTTTATTGATCGAAGCAGCAAGAGAGATATCGAGCGTATCAGCCAACTCATTAACAAACGTTTTACCCTGCTCTCCTTGAGCCAAATCACAGGCGTATAAATGCCATCGACTTTGGTTTGGAAGAATGCCTTTTAGGTAAGTTAGATCTGCGCTTTCTAACCAATGCGCATTCCATAATTCTTTCCCTAATTGGAGCTCACCAGGTCGCCCATGGGCAACGATGTTCCATACATTTGCACTTGGATGCTTTTCAGCAATTGTTATAAGTTGAGATATAATTGGGACATTAGGACTGATGATATAAACTGGCGATTCTATTGCTGCTGTTAAATGTTCGATATCTTTAACATTATCATCAAATATGTAGATAGCATTCACAGGTTGGATAGTGTGCTTTTTGTAAGAGCCTTCATCAGACAATATGAGAAACGAATAATTTACTATTGCTAACGTCAGCACAAAAAAAAACATTGAGCGAAAGATCATCATCACACTTCCCCCAAAAAAACAATTACTACAATTAAAAATAAGCATAGTTCGTATATTGTCAAATTTGTTAAAAACGACGTGGATTAAGCAACTATTTTGTCTGCACAAACTAATAATGGTGTGAATTTGATAACCCAACGATTGATAGTCGCGTGATCCACAACGACTTCACGTTCTAATTGTATCTCTTCAATTTTATGATAATTGAGTTTATAGGCGAAATAATAACGTACGGTTTCGAGAATA
>NZ_JBQKUM010000193.1:0-1014 GCF_054968605.1 Pseudoalteromonas sp. G5_S1_14_S5
GAATGAGGCTGATTACCAAGTAGCGATTGCAGCTGTACGTGACATTGCTGATGTGGCGGCGTTGCAAGCCTTGATTGATAGTGTCGATGCCAGCCTAGTTGCGTTTGCGATGGTTCAATCTGCAGCGATCAATAGCAACTTACTCAATCAGCAACGACTCATCATCGACGGCACTTCGTATGATTATTTTCCGATAAGCCAGAATGTGGCTAATCTTGAGCAAGCCCAAAAGCTATCACAAGGTACGGTTGTCACTATTACCATTAAAGAACAAGGCGGCGATATACATAAATTGAGTCACGAATTTAATGATGCCTATTGGGTAGAAGGTCATCGCTGGCCGCTAGCACTGGGCAAGGTTATCAGTAATAGAAACATACTTGGGGTTAAAGTGGGTACGTTGACCGCAGATGAGCAAATCGGCGCGCTTTCCTCAAGTTTTTCTAAAAATCAATTATTCATTGACCCGACGCTAATTCGCTCAGTATCTTTGCAGGCATTGATACATGAGGAAAAAGTCAACCAGAAACGTCTAACCATTGACGGCACTTCGTATGATTATTTTCCGATAAGCCAGAATGTGACTAATCTTGAGCAAGCCCAAAGGGTATTCCAAGGTACGGATGTCACTATTACTATTAAAGAACAAAGCGGCACTATACATAAATTGAGTCACGAATTTAATGATACCTATTGGGGAAAAGGTCATCGCTGGCCGCTAGCATTGGGCAAAGTTATCAGTAATAGAAACATATTTGGGGTTAAAGTGGGTACGTTGACCGCGGATGAACAAATCGGCGCGCTTTCCTCGAGTTATGATAAGAATCAATTATTCATTGACCCGACGCTAATTCGCTCAGTATCTTTGCAGGCATTGATTACTCGTTTCGACAGCACCATCTTGGGAGATATTATTGATTTAACCTTTAATGTTGCGAACGTGCCTGCTTACCAGGAGGCCGTTGCGGATAAGGAGAGCATTGCCGATGTGGCGGCGCTGCAAGGGCTGATTGA
>NZ_JBQKUM010000194.1:0-962 GCF_054968605.1 Pseudoalteromonas sp. G5_S1_14_S5
TGATATTGACGCCCTTTGATAGCCATATCTAACGCTTTCACGACATCCGTCGCTTTCATTTCATTACTCAGCTCATAGCCCATTATTTTTCGGCTAAACGCATCCGTAACCAATGATAGGTAGTGAACTCCTTCATCAGATTGAACATAGGTTATGTCGCTCACCAACACACTCTCTGGACTACATGGCTTGTAGTCCTTTAATAAGTTCGGGTGTTTCTTCATCCAATGCCGACTATTGGTCGTTTTTGTAAAACTACGCTTAGGTCTTACCAACAATCGCTCAGCGCGTAAGTAGTTGAAAAGCGCATCTCGGCCTAACTTAATACCTTGTTCTTGTAGTCTAGGCTTAATTAAAAAATAGAGCTTCCTAGTACCAACCCGAGGCATATAACGCCTAATATCCAACACCATTTTTTTAATCGGTTTAAGCTCTAACCGACGATGATGAGCTCGCTTTTCTCGTTGATAAATGCTCTGTCTTGTTATGCCACAAAGCCTACATACCCGAACTAAACTTATTCCTTCCTGTTTTTGAAGGCTTCTTGCTCCTTGGCTAGATACTTTTTTCTGAGATTGGTTCCGTGCTCAGCATCAAGAATATCAACCACTCTGTTTAAGAAGAGGTTCTTGATTTTTTCGTCTTCCAACTCTTTCTCAAGACGTTTTATTTTCTGTGCAGGCGACTCTTTAGGCTTCGGTGATTGGCTCATGACATTCATCCTTGGATTTTGCGCCCAATTCATTTTACCGTGCTTTCGAAGCCAGGTTAAAACGGTTGAACGGCCTTGGATACCATAAATGGTTTGGGCTTGTTTATAGGTCATATCGCCTCTTTCTACAGCTGCGACGACCTGTAATTTAAAGCCTAGTGTGTAATCACGCTGAGTGCGCTTAACGTAGGTATTATTTGAAGTAGTCATAATTCGTCCTCAATGTGTAAACACATTTCAGGACGAGACA
>NZ_JBQKUM010000195.1:0-956 GCF_054968605.1 Pseudoalteromonas sp. G5_S1_14_S5
CACTAGGTCATCACTAGGCCATACCGCCATAAACACAAAGCCCAACGATGGCACCAAAAATGCCAAGCGTTGGGAATCACTCTTAAATGCTTGTTTTGTACGTTCTCGAACTGGAGTTATGAAGGGTCACCCTCGTCGATTTTACCCTTTACCTCCAACCACATTTCTCTTAATGAAGCAGGATCTCTTTTAACACTAGCTGTGCCAAAGAAGTCCTCATGATCTATCATAAAACGCATATCAACAGATTCTGTAGCAGATTCAGTATGATATTGAATTTCATCTTCGTAGAACTTAACGACAACTAATGGATCATGCTCGCCCTCGACTAAGCGCGCGTGATACAGACCTATATAGTAAGGAGCGAGTACACCCTTACTGTTAAGTTCGGACGACTTAATCATTCCGTACTCTCGGTCTTGAATTGTTTGATATACTTCAACGTAACCTTGATCGGTCCACTGTTGCAGGATTGCGGCTATTTCGGGAACATACTTGGTTGAATCATAGCCGAAATAGTCGCTGATTTCTTGAAAGGAAGGGTTAACGAGAGCTCTTGTTATTGGTTTCTGTTCGATATTGCTCATTACTAGCCTTAAACATGGTAAGAAGATTAGCCATTGTTTCTTCTTTAGTTTTGCCAACCACTGAAACACCTCGATGTTTATCACCGATGTCACTTGCCATTTTGAGCAGGTCTAAGTTTGGGTTAGTCATAATAATTTACCTTTGTTCCTTTAACGGATGTATCAATATTACGATACGTAGTTAATATTACTAGATAGAACCTGAAGGATCAATTTTTCATTCGAAACATCTAGCTTTCAAGAACCTCTTAGTCTACGCAAGTTCATAACGCTTATTAGACGGATTTAATCCGTAATTGTATGTGACCAACCATAACGCTAATCATACTCACGCTCAATCGAAAGTCCGCATAGCTTAGTGTCTTAGGT
>NZ_JBQKUM010000196.1:0-938 GCF_054968605.1 Pseudoalteromonas sp. G5_S1_14_S5
AAACCTTTGCCTTCTTTAGATAGCACGAATTCAACTTCACAGAATGGGTTACTGTAGGCATGCCTAAAGTCACACTGTAACTCTTATGCCGTCTTTAAATCTGCGTAATGAGCCCATTATGGATGCGGTCTGCGTTAACCAGCGTAGGATATTTGTCTGGATCGATGATGTAACTTTTGTTCATGATCTTATCAAAAGAGAGTAGTGACAATAGGGTGATTGCTAGGCAAAAAATCGAGAGAAATATGTTGAGTTTACTGAATGCCTTGTCGCTACTGTTCAGAATTGACGGTTATACAGGAAACTGCGCAATTAGACCAAGATCAAGTTTAAAAAATGAACGCAGAGCATTGGTTTTGAATGTCATTGACTCAGTAAGTACCGTTTTTACGGGGATTGAAAATTAACTGTATAAACATACAGTTAATTTTGAGTGGGCTTGTTTATTGTCTTTATAGCGAATCTAAGGCCTTTATTAGTTCGCTGAGTAGCGGGCCGCAAAGCAAACTGTGCTTTGATTTGAATTTGATATCATTACGCTGTCATTTTGTGGGGTGTGTATCTACTGTGAGTAAATCGAGTTGAACGTTTAAAATATTCAGTGTTTAGCATCAGTTGAGAATTTATTTTTCGTGAACAAAGCAACGTAATGGTCTGGCAGGTCACCGTAACGAAATAAAGGCGAATTCTAAAAGGCGCTCGGTGAAGACCCAGTAAGAGTGTTTAGCTGATGTAATCAAGGTGGTCCGAGTTGGTTTTATTTAATGTGTAGCCAAACATCCAAAGTGATTACACGAATGAATTTAACCATCGCGTGGGTGAAATCTGCCAGGGACAAGGCTTGTAAAGCTCTCAAATTTCAATATCTGACTGTCAATCCCATTTTAAAATGTCCTCTTTTCTCCCAATTAGAAATGTCACCTTTGGGAGAAAAGAAT
>NZ_JBQKUM010000197.1:0-923 GCF_054968605.1 Pseudoalteromonas sp. G5_S1_14_S5
GATCCAACTCTAGAAAACCAGTTAGACAGCTTTTATCGGGTCTCATATTCGACGTACACGCTTAGTATTATGCATTTATTTGAGAGTTGCTTTTGCTCTGGGGGCAGTTCAATTTTAATAGTGAATAACATGATCCTGATTTAATAAGAAATCAAATACCTTTAGTGATCGCGGGGAGAGGCGCATCGACTTTCTTATCTTAAAGATCCAACATCACCTCAGTCTTTACAGGCTAGTCGCGCGCACTTAATATCAAACCATCAATCACACTGTGATGATGATCTGAAACACCTGCAAGGTTGCCATATTTAGGTTGGTGGCGATCATTTTCTAATGGGTGGTGCCAACCTTGTGTGTGTTTAACAAAGTGTGCCGCAAAGCTTTCAGACACCTCTAAACATCCAGCCATAACGGTATCGACATAGGTTTGAACGATAGGGCTGTTTTCACAAGGCGCCTCGATTTCGTCTTTCACATAAACCCAAATAGATTGTTCTTCTTTGAATTCGGTTTGGCTTTCTATATGGTCGGCTTTTAATTCGATGCGATGATAGCCACGTTCACGACGATCAAACTCAGCAAGCGCTATCTCGTCGACTTCAAGTAAAACACCATTCACTTGCCCTTCGCCAAGATTGACGATCAAAGGGGATAACACGTAACTGTCGTCGATTTTACTCCAATGGCGCACTAAGCCATGAACAATTGCAGGGATCGCTTGCCCAGTCTGACCGGTAAGCTGGCGTGAAGATGAGTTGATTAAGCTACCATAACCAAAAATATACATCGCATTCCTTGTCTGAGTTGTTCCATTTAAGTCTAGTCTTACTATATGTGTCGTTTCATCAAAAGTCAGCCGTTTTTATTTTTATACACTTGTGAGTTAAATTGACTCTTTTGATTGTGTTTAATTGACTCGTTTT
>NZ_JBQKUM010000198.1:0-894 GCF_054968605.1 Pseudoalteromonas sp. G5_S1_14_S5
ACGCTGACGTTGCTGACATCCTGCGTTAATCCGATGTTGGTATAATCCGTACTTTGAGGCACGGTTGCAGCGATAAAATTGCCGTTATCTAATGCGTATTCGTAGACGGTGTCGTAGCTTGCTATTAATTCGACAGTAGCATCGTAGTCAGTGGGATTGTTGGATTTTAACAACTTATTGAGTTCAGTAAATTGATTGCCGTCGATTTGGATAGCACTTATCAGGTTGTAATCCGTATCATCAGGCGCTGGCACCGAGCCGGACGAATCTTCCCTGTAGGCATTAATGTTTTGCCACTCAGGAACGTAACTGAGTTCAACCCAATCTACACCTTCAATCGTATTTACCCTGACATCATACCTTGTGTCAGAATTCGGACCGTTGTCATAATCGTATGCATTCACACCATATTGGCTAAGTTCTGCTTCAATCTTATCGGCGACCGGTTTTGTCCATTGGCTAGGTGAGCTTGCACTTCCATATCGGACAAAGTTAACATGACTAATAAAGACAAGTTTCTCTTCCGATTGACCAGTAACCTTAACTCTAGCGGAAAAAAGGTAATCATAACTCACTGGAGTTGGTAAGTTCCCCGTTGGGTAGTTGTACACATACCCACCCCAAAGAGAATACAAAGTGTCATCTTCGTCAAAATAAACAGACTGACCATCTCTGTCTTGGTCTGTGGCAACTAGGTTCTCTAAATCGTCTTGATTACCTAAAGTGATGGTATTATTTTGAAGGTAGTCATTAAGGTCTGGTACATTGACAGTATAATAACCTTCGGTGTAGTCATCTGAAAATCCTAGCTCCAAATAGTGCGTATCTGTAGGCTCTTGTGCCAATGTCGCGCTGGAATTAGATGCATATTGTTGAATATTAGTAAACTCGCCG
>NZ_JBQKUM010000199.1:0-882 GCF_054968605.1 Pseudoalteromonas sp. G5_S1_14_S5
TCGCTGACGCTGCTGACATCCTGCGTTAATCCTATGTTGGTATAATCCGTACTTTGAGGCGCGGTTGCAGTGATAGGATTGCCGCTATCTTTGGCGTAATCATGAATGAGAAGATAACTTGTGACCATCTCATTCATCTTATCAAACTCATTAGGGGTAGCTTGATTTTGTAGAATAACAATATTCAGTTCATTGATCTGATCTTGAGTCAGTGAGCTGAAACCTATTGCCGCATAATCTGTACTACTAGGGGCTGTGTTATTCGTTGCGACACGAACATAATCAACAAAGGTCCACCACTGCTCTATATAGTTCAGCTTCATCCAGTCAATACCGCTAAGGGAATTTAGATACCCACTGGTAGAATTTTCACGACTAAAAGCTACGCCTTCACTGCTAAAATAATTTTTTATTTCTAGTGATATATTATGTGGCCATCGATTTGCTTGATGACGAGAACTACCATAAGTCCAAGTGGGTACTACAAGGTATCGTGTAGTTTCGTTGGCGCCGATCCGAATATCTGTTTTAATTAAATAAGTATAATTTCGATAAGTATCAACAGGAAGATGTTCATTAATTTCGGGGTGTAACGTATATGAAGCGTAGAAGTTATATTCATTTTGTGACCTTGAATCAAAGTAATTACGTAATCCATCGCCATCACTATCTTCGTTAATAAAATCCTGTAAATCAGAAAGAACAGTTAATGTCGGTTGTTGGTTCAATAAAGTAATGTTAAGTCTATTTATCTCTGCCGAAAAATAGCCATCGTCAAGTGCAGTCTCAAATCCTAGCTCCAAATAGTGCGCATTTGTAGGCGCTTGTGCCAATGTCGTGCTGGAATTAGATGCATATTGTTGAATATTAGTAAACTCGCCA
>NZ_JBQKUM010000200.1:0-868 GCF_054968605.1 Pseudoalteromonas sp. G5_S1_14_S5
TGCGTAGCCGCAGCTTCGGTGTATAGCTTAGCCCCGTTACATCTTCCGCGCAGGCCGACTCGACCAGTGAGCTATTACGCTTTCTTTAAATGATGGCTGCTTCTAAGCCAACATCCTGGCTGTCTGAGCCTTCCCACATCGTTTCCCACTTAGCTATACTTTGGGACCTTAGCTGGCGGTCTGGGTTGTTTCCCTCTCCACGACGGACGTTAGCACCCGCCGTGTGTCTCCCGGATAGTACTTACTGGTATTCGGAGTTTGCAAAGGGTTGGTAAGTCGGGATGACCCCCTAGCCTTAACAGTGCTCTACCCCCAGTAGTATTCGTCCGAGGCGCTACCTAAATAGCTTTCGGGGAGAACCAGCTATCTCCAGGTTTGATTGGCCTTTCACCCCTAGCCACAAGTCATCCGCTAATTTTTCAACATTAGTCGGTTCGGTCCTCCAGTTGATGTTACTCAACCTTCAACCTGCCCATGGCTAGATCACCTGGTTTCGGGTCTAATCCTAGCAACTGTACGCCCAGTTAAGACTCGGTTTCCCTACGGCTCCCCTAAACGGTTAACCTTGCTACTAAAATTAAGTCGCTGACCCATTATACAAAAGGTACGCAGTCACACCACGAAGGTGCTCCTACTGCTTGTACGTACACGGTTTCAGGTTCTATTTCACTCCCCTCACAGGGGTTCTTTTCGCCTTTCCCTCACGGTACTGGTTCACTATCGGTCAGTCAGTAGTATTTAGCCTTGGAGGATGGTCCCCCCATATTCAGACAGGATATCACGTGTCCCGCCCTACTCGTTTTCACTGATGATGAGATGTCGACTACGGGGCTATCACCCTTTATTGCGGCACTTTCCAGAGCCTTCG
>NZ_JBQKUM010000201.1:0-844 GCF_054968605.1 Pseudoalteromonas sp. G5_S1_14_S5
TGAAGTTAGTGATAACCTATGGTTTCTCAAATCGCCCACTAGGTCGAGCTCTAGTTGCCAATTTGTGTATAAGAGTCGGCATTACAATGCTTCAACTACATTGATTCAGCTCGCAGGATTAAGAAAAATCCCACTGATTTAATCATCAACTCCGTTAGATACCCATGTGGTTAGCCTAATTGGGAAGGTTATATGTTAGTTTCCATAAAAATAACGTTGCATGGTTACTGTTATTGCTTGTTGTGTTTAAACCTATCGACAGGCCTACATTTTCTGATGCACGATAACCAACTTCAACTTCATAAACTACGGATGTACCATGTTCTTTAAAAACAAGACCATTTACTTCGATGGTATTAGACCAATCCATTAGCCCTATATTTAACTTACTGAACCAGACTTCTGTTTGATAGTTTGAAGAAAGAAAAATAAGCGGTCCTTTTCCTGGTACACTAAATCTATTTGCGATAGCGTCTTCAGGTTCTTTGGTTGATACATTTCCATCAAAATTACCGTAATTAATGTACCCAACTCCTCCTCCCACAAATAACTCTCCTTCAAAGGCATCCCGAGAATAAGGATAATGAGTTAAATGTAGTACTCCCCCAAATGCGTTATCGTCAAATTGATTAACACCATTATGATTACTAAATCTGTAGTCTGAAACCCCTAAGCCTAGTGAAACCTGTGTTTCACTTGCACTAATAGTAAATGAGGTTAGGAAAGTAGATAAGAAAATAAGTATATTGTATGTCTTTTTCATATGCAAACTCATACCTTTTAATTATTTTTAGACACATAGCTATACGCACAACATATAGACTAGCTCAAAAAGCCAAATAAA
>NZ_JBQKUM010000202.1:0-822 GCF_054968605.1 Pseudoalteromonas sp. G5_S1_14_S5
GAAAATACGCACTTTATCAAAAAGAAGCGACTCTTCCGCTCAAGCAAAGTAACGATAGCGCCTGTTCCATGCTTACCTAACACCGTATCAATTTCCCAATCACCGAAGCGTTCACGACTATCTACAATGGCTGGTCTGTCATCTATCGAAACAGCATTCTTAATGGCTTCAGCCTTGGTTCTTTTGCCTTTACGGTATCGCTTATGACCTTGCCTCAAATGCCGATAAAGCTTACCTCCCATGGCTTTGTCATTTGCAATGAATTGGTAAATCCATTCATGACTGACTGGCATCCTTGAAGCCGTCAATACTTCTGAAACTTGCTCAGGACTCCAATCGTGTTCAATCAACAATCGGATGAACTCTACTCGCTCCGAGGGTATTTTATACTTTGGAGCCTGACGCCTTCTATCAATGCAAGCTTGATGAGCGGTTTGAGGGCAGTAGTTTGCTTTTTCGCTATTACGGTTAAGCTCTCTATAAACGGAGCTTCTATGACAGTCGATGGCAAGAGCAATGTTTTTTATTGATACACCTTGTTCTAAAAGAACAGAAATCTGGTATCTTTTCCCTTCAGTCAATTGTTGATACTTCATATTGGAACTGCTTGTTTCTTTGGTCAGAAGAGCATACCAATCTCAACAATTGGCTGTCTTCCTCAGTCCTACCCATGAAGTGTCGCACTTATTATCTGAATTCGGGTTTTTATATCCATTATATCTAGCAAGATTAAACCACATATACGCTTTTTTATTATTTTGGAGTACGCCTTGGCCATTGGCGTAACTAGCCCCAAGGTTATATTGAGCGATAGCATGTCCT
>NZ_JBQKUM010000203.1:0-717 GCF_054968605.1 Pseudoalteromonas sp. G5_S1_14_S5
TCTTCCTATGGATAAGTTTATCTGCTATTTAAGTAAACTTGACCATGACAATATTCCCGCCCCCTCCCACTCAGATACATAGCTACCACAAACTAGTCACAACTGATTGAATTACCCTCAATTTAGCTCGCTCTTTCAAAGTTAAGGAAACTTTGAGTTTCCTTACCTTGTACTATTAGTATCAGTTTCAATTGTTGACTCAGTATAGTCACACCGTACAGTCATATCAGTTTCAAATACGGACACCTTGCAGTCACGCCGTACAGTCATATCAACTTCAAATGTAGGTACGGTATAGTCATGCCGTACAGTCATGCCGCTTTCAAATACTGATATAGTTTAGTCACGCTGCACAGCCATATCAATTTCAAATACGGCCTCCTTACAGTCAGGCTATGCAGTCATATCTAGTTCAGAATTTTTAGGTATAGGGTCAGGGAAAACAGCGATATTTAAACAATTGAAATTATTAACAATTACTAATAAAAAGTCAGCATCTAAAGGCACAAACGCCCTCTAGCCATTAACATATAACCAGGTATTCAAACCTTTTGTGCGCAGAGTAATTAGTCTAGAAACTATTGATCGCTCGTTGTTGTGCAGAGATGTTAAACCCATATACAGCGGGGCTTGCCGCTCATTCCATTCATGATCGCTCATTGCTGTGCAGAGATGTTAAACCCATATACAGCGGAGCTTGCCGATCATTATATTCAT
>NZ_JBQKUM010000204.1:0-711 GCF_054968605.1 Pseudoalteromonas sp. G5_S1_14_S5
AATATGGCGGGAGCTTGATGATACTGACATTACTAAACTGTTCTGCAATGTCATTTGTATGCCAACCAGCACCATCCATAATGACCACTGCGTGACGACTTTTTTCGGTCATCGCGGAGATCTGCTTAAGATGCTCAACCATAATGTCCTTATTAACCCAAGGAACGACCATCGCCTCGCCAATACCTCTAGCGGGACATACTGAGCCAAACAAATACGCATATTCAAACTGCTGCTGTTTTACCGCTCTTGGTCTTGAGCCACGTTTAGCCCAAAGTCGAGTTGTCGTGTTTTGCTGGCCAAACCTTGCTTCATCTTGAAACCAGACATCGACGTTATCGAGCCCTATATGACCAGGGATCTTAAGGATCGTTTCAATTTTGAATTTTTTTAAAATCGTCTTGGATTTGCTGGGATTGGCGAGGGTGCTTAGAGCGTGAAGTTATCCAAGAGAAGCCCATGTGATTAAGCAAATAGTAGATAGAATCTGGATGGTAGTGTTTGCCAAACTCTTTGACGATATAAGCATGAATATCAGTACCAGTTAACCTCCCCCCAGATGAATCTTCGGCACGTGCCTTTATATACTGGCTAAGCTGTTCACGTTGCTGAGTGTTGAGGAATGCTGGGCGACCCGTTCTTGGTTTTTCTTGCAACCCTTCAAGCCCTTCTTCGAGGAATGTTTGTACCCATTTATTCACACTAGTTCTG
>NZ_JBQKUM010000205.1:0-710 GCF_054968605.1 Pseudoalteromonas sp. G5_S1_14_S5
TTTTTTGATCTATAAACTGCACATGCTTCTTCAGGCGTGGTAAGTCAAGATACCTCGGTGAATGCTCACCGGCTTGGTGCATTTAAACAGAGAGTGATTTCGGCTTTTACATCCATGTGAGCGGGGGTTGCACTGCTTGGGCTAGGTTTATCAATTATAGGTGCGTAGAGGTGACGAAATGAACTACTTTGCAGAGGACCCTTTCTAGGTAATGTAACCTGGAGGGGAAATGAAAAAACTGAAACAGCAGTACCGAAAGCGTATTAAATGCCAGCGTCAATATCTTTGGGATTTGTACCCCAGCATTCGCAGTGGAACCCACAAGCACTTTTCAACAAAACAGGAGAAGAGCTATTACTTTCTTCACATGATTGAGTGCAGAGGGTACCCGATTAAACTACGGGCTGCGCGAGGAAGATCTTTGGCTAACCCGTGGGATGACTATCCGGCGTATGTGCATGACCTAGCAAAAAGTTGGAAGCATAATTCTAAACGATGTTATCAGTACTATAAGTAAGCTTAACGATGGCGTAGGTGTCGGAAGACAATATAGTTTGTTCGATTCCAATAAAGTCTGTTATGTATCCTTGAGAGTGTAACATCTACCTTAATGGTTAATATCTACGGTTGTAAGGGTTAACTTAACTAAAGCATTATCCTTACAGAGGTAGTGCTTTCTTTGCTGATTGGAATCTAACAGGGGCGATGTT
>NZ_JBQKUM010000206.1:0-704 GCF_054968605.1 Pseudoalteromonas sp. G5_S1_14_S5
CTGACGAATCCCCACGAAATATTGGTTTTAACTGAGTAAGGATCGACCTTTGGGCAGCAATGTGATCAAATCATTGGAAAAAAATGAGATTATCACAGTGAGTATATTTCGAACCCTTAAAGAAGATATCGCAACGGCTTACCCTGATATTCATTCCGTCAGGCTAAGTACCGTTTTTACTTTTGTTGAGTCTGGAATGCGTGACCAGCGAGTTACTGTCACATACCTTGGTCGTGGTCTTAAAAATAGTTCTGATACGGATAAGAAGCACGATATAAAGCGAGCCGACAGGTTAATTGGGAACCCTTACTTGCACAGTGAACGGCTTTATTTTTATGAGTTCATGACTGAACATTTGGTTGGTCATAACCCTCACCCTCTTGTCATTGTCGATTGGTCTCCTATCAACGGTCAGGAAATATTTCAAGTACTTAGGGCTAGTATACCTATGGGTGGAAGAGCCTTAACGTTATATGAAAAAGTGTATCCAGAGTCTGAATTAAACTCAGAAAAGGCCCACATTGACTTGCTGGATAATCTTGCACATTGCTTGCCTGTCGATTGTCAGCCTATCATCTTGTCCGATGCTATTTTTAAGACACCTTGGTTTCAAGCTATCGAGAAAAAAGGATGGTTTTGGGTGGGGCGCGCTCGCGGTAACGTATGTTTATCGGCTGACTCAATCATATGGACTCGCTGTAAAA
>NZ_JBQKUM010000207.1:0-681 GCF_054968605.1 Pseudoalteromonas sp. G5_S1_14_S5
CACCGGAAGCGTAGTAGGCACAATCGCCATACTAAAGGCACCATTGGCATCGGTAGTACCTTCTGTATGAGTAATATTGGCACCTTTCGCGCCTGATTCAATCGCATACACACGCACTGTTGCGCCGCTGATGTTGTTCGCCACCGCTTGCCCTGTCACTGCCCATTGTGGATCAAGTGCAAAGGCATCGGCATCATTAATGATAAGCTGTAAGCTGGCTAAATCAATGATGTCCGCCGCCGCACTATCAGCGACAAACTCTTTGTAATAACTAAGGTTATTGCTGTCTACCGACAAGCCGGAAATGCTTTGCAGCATAGCGATGGTTAAGTCACCCGCTTTGTTGTTAGCGGCATATTGGCTGATGACATCGATTTGAGATTGGCTCGCGTTCGCAATGTTGATTAGAGTTTGTAACTTGGCAGAGGTATCGACATTGCTGCCAACGTCTGCAGCAATCAAGGCTTTGTAGTACGCATGATTATTCGCATCAAGCGAAGTTAAGCCCATCACGCTGCTTAAATCCGCGAAGCTTAAGTTCTTGGCATCATTGGCATTCGCGTATCCGACAATCTCCATCAACACACTTACGGAGGTATTGACCGTATTAATCACATTTTGTAGTTGTGCTGATGAGGTCAAAGTGCCTAGGCGGGTAAATTCAGCATTATACAAGGCCAT
>NZ_JBQKUM010000208.1:0-661 GCF_054968605.1 Pseudoalteromonas sp. G5_S1_14_S5
AAGTGAGATCTTGAACCGTAACCAGAACAAAATCCAACGCCTAAAACGGCAAGCCAAGCTCAGAGTGGATGCTCAACCGAGCCAGCTCCTCTACAAAGAAGGACGAAATCTCAATCGTAAACAGATGAGTGAACTTCTGACGGGGAGTTATCTGTACAAGCACCAGAATATCTTGATCACAGGCCCAACAGGAGCAGGTAAAACGTATCTTGGCTGCGCACTTGCAACGAGCGCCTGCGACCAACAGCAAACCGTCAGATACTACCGATTAACACGCTTGCTTGATGATCTGACCGCAGGTCGCCTGGATGGTAGCTATCAAAAGCAACTTCAATCTCTGGCGAAAAAAGCACTGCTTATCCTCGACGACTGGGGTATGGAAAAACTGCCGCAGGAGCATGCAGGTCACTTGTTAGAAGTACTTGAAGACCGCTACCAAAACAGCAGCACAATCGTCATCAGTCAATTACCTGTAAAGGAGTGGTACAACATGATCGGCAACGCCACCGTCGCCGACGCTCTAATGGATCGGCTAGTACACAATAGTCATCGAATAGAACTGGGAGGTGAGTCAATGAGAAAACTGGCGCAATCCGATCACTTAGAGTAAAAATAGGAAGAGAGAAAAATGGCAGGATCAGGTGATCGGAATAAACCGAAA
>NZ_JBQKUM010000209.1:0-660 GCF_054968605.1 Pseudoalteromonas sp. G5_S1_14_S5
AGGGTCTTGGTTGAAAATGATCTCAGTAGAAAATTGTGTAGCGAAGGCAGGAGATGCTACTTGTAAAAATGTAAAAGCAAGAGCTGTAATTTGTGATTTTTTCATATGTACCCTGTTTAAATATAGTAATGACCTATTGGTCGAAATAATACAACTTCATAGGTGTATAATTGCATAGTGTGTTTTTGAGGGGGGCATCACACTTAGGCTTTTGTGGTGTTCGGTAAAATCAAAATTTGTATATGAAAATGAAAGTTGACAAAACGGTTAGAACACAGAGAGAAGATCTGATGGATATACTATACATTCTGTCCAAAAATGAGTTGTAGATCATAAATATAATGTTGCCAATATAAGTATGTGCGCATATTATTTAATTGCTTGCTTTGAATATCATCATGTCACCCATACTTTGCCCACTTTCTTAATTTCGAGTCGTGGGCTTTTTTTCGCTTCGCCATACCTTAAGTTATTCTCGAAACCCTACGTTATCATCTCGCTTATAAGTTCATTTATCGCGAAATCGCAGAGATACTATTAGAGCGCGGAATCACTTTGGAGCACACTAATATAAATTATTGGGTTATCAAATTTACGCCAGTATTGGAATTATAGAGCTAAGCATAGAAAAAAGCTGATGTCTGATTCCCTGAGTATGGA
>NZ_JBQKUM010000210.1:0-658 GCF_054968605.1 Pseudoalteromonas sp. G5_S1_14_S5
ACGGCAAGATCATTATAAATTGGAACTTTTAAGTGAAGAGGCGATCAATGAATGAGTAATCACTTATTGTAGCGTTTAAAGTATGACCGACTCTTTTCTCCAACATTTTGAAGCCATTGAAGACCCACGTATTGACCGATGCAAGCGACATGAGCTTCTCGATATTATCCTTTTAGCCGTCAGTGCTGTCCTATCAGGAGCCGAAGGCTGGGAGCAGATTGAAGATTTTGGCATTCATCGCCTAGATTGGCTCCGACGTTATCGTCCCTTCGAATATGGTATTCCACGGCACGATACCATCGCTCGCGTTATATGCCGTCTCAAGCCAGAAGAAATTGAGAAAGCGTTTCAAAGTTGGATGCGCTGTCTTATTGAGTTCACTGGGAGTGATGTCATTGCCATTGATGGCAAAACAGCTCGACGCTCTTTTGATACGCGCGAAAGGCGAAATCCACTCCATGCGGTCAGCGCTTGGAGTAGTCAACATCAGCTCGTTCTCGGGCAAGTCGCGGTTGATGAGAAGAGCAACGAGGTATCTGCTATCCCAAGATTACTCACCCTACTTGATATTGAAAACTGTATCATCACGTTGGACGCAATGGGATGTCAAAAAGACATAGCTAAACAGATAGTTAAAGGTAATGCGGATTACATATTA
>NZ_JBQKUM010000211.1:0-635 GCF_054968605.1 Pseudoalteromonas sp. G5_S1_14_S5
GGTTTCAATCCGGATCACATTTTCCCAAAACTAGATAACTTCAATCTTGAATTTCCTCATTTGACCACAATAACAGTGATGTTAATGCGTGTTTATGAGGAGGTGTACATATGACAAATCGAGGTTGGCCAAGAAATCAAAGTACAGGCCCACAAGGTGGTTTATCAACTGGTCCCGGTGGTGGTATGTCCACAGGCCCCAATGGTGGTATGTCCACAGGGCCAAACGGTGGCATGTCTACTGGTCCAGGAGGAGGTATGTCTACAGGTCCAGGTGGCGGCTTATCAACAGGCCCTGGCGGTGGTCTATCAACTGGTCCAGGTGGCGGTTTATCAACTGGCCCAGGCGGTGGCTTATCGACCGGACCAGGCGGTGGTTTATCAACTGGTCCTGGGGGAGGTCTTTCGACAGGTCCTACTCCGTATTACAGCAATATTCCACCATGGCATATTTTTGTCCAGGAATTAGAGCGTCGAGGTTTGCATCAACACGCTCAAACCATTAGACGACATTTGCCGAACCTATAAACTAACAAAGCATTTAAGAGTGATTCCCAACGCATGGCATTTTTCATTCCATAGTTGGGTTTTGTGTTTACGGTGGTATTTTTGAGTTTCGTGGTAGCGTTGCTCACA
>NZ_JBQKUM010000212.1:0-600 GCF_054968605.1 Pseudoalteromonas sp. G5_S1_14_S5
GCACTCATGACCCAACCCATTGTGAATGGGGGAGAGAAAATATTGAGTGATCTTGGTGAATACTTACAGGTTGAAGCGCAAAGTATCAATATTGATGATGATTTTAGTCCTCAACAGCCGCCACAAATGTTAACTCAATATTACGTGGTCGATGTGGATAATGATGGCTTTTTTAATAATCGTGATGAAGATGACGATAACGATGGTCTTAATGATACACAAGAGCGATTAACCGATCGGGATACGACGTTACAGCCACTGCAAGTTTTTGAAAAATATGCGAAGCAGGAAGTAGGCGCGAGAGCTCCAACATTAAATGATTATAACGATACCGATATTGACGTTTCTGATGAACTCATTGAAGAATTAAATGCATTTGTTTTTAATGAATTAAACAACATAGACAATGATTTTACTGATAGACAAAAAATAGAGGCTTATACAACGCTGAAATCAACCCCGGCAGGGACAGAACAGTATCAACAAGCCCAGCAGATATTAGCACACCATACACCGCCTGATTCGACTGATAACCCAGACCGTGATGATAACTCCGATACTCCCCCCCCTGATGATAGTAGCGATAGCCGTTTTGCCATT
>NZ_JBQKUM010000213.1:0-597 GCF_054968605.1 Pseudoalteromonas sp. G5_S1_14_S5
ACACTTATGACCCAGCCCATTGTGAATGGGGGAGAGAAAACATTGAGTGATCTCGGTGAATACTTACAGGTTGAAGCGCAAAGTATCAATATTGATGATGATTTTAGCCCTCAACAGCCGCCACAAATGTTAACCCAGTATTATGTGGTTGATGTGGATGATGATGGCTTTTTTAATAATCGCGATGAGGATGACGATAACGATGGTCTTAATGATACACAAGAGCGATTAACCGATCGGGATACGACATTACAGCCACTGCAAGTTTTTGAAAAATACGCGAAGCAAGAAGTAGGCGCGAGAGCTCCAACATTAAATGACTATAACGATATCGATATTGACGTTTCTAGTGAACTCATTGATGAATTAAATGCATTTGTTTTTAATCAATTAAACAAGATAGACAATGATTTCACTGATAGACAAAAAATAGAGGCGTATACCACGCTGAAATCAACTCCGGCAGGGACAGAGCAGTATCAACAAGCCCAGCGGATATTGGCAAACCATACATCGCTTGAACAGACTGATAGTGTTAACGGAAACATCGCTGATACCCAAGAGCGTGATGATAATAACGATAGCCGCTTTGCTATC
>NZ_JBQKUM010000214.1:0-588 GCF_054968605.1 Pseudoalteromonas sp. G5_S1_14_S5
CTTCAAACTGTATAGTCAGTTTTGATAACTGGCTCCACACGTAAATTAACAAAGGTTCATCAGGGCAATATCGGGTATCATCGATGACCTCTCGACCTAAATAGACATAAGACAAGACGCACTTTCGTCTTTCTGTATTGGCTTGCAGCAAGCGTGATTGGGTCAGTTGTGCACTCACAACCCCCACGCACCAAAGCATAAACGTTATCAATGATGCGATTAGTATCAGGTTGTCATAACGTTTTGCGCTTTTTGAGTTCGCGTACTCCAATCCTAAGCCTAGTTTGCCATTTTTTGTATCTCTAAACGCTTCTTCTATCTGCATACGCTGCGCATATAGCTTGACGACTTTAGTTGCGCTGACTTTCTCATGCTCGGGTAAGTGATATACCAATAACCAAGGCTCAATCGCTTTCGCCTGCTGGTATTTATCTGTCGTGCACTGTGACTTGCCACCTCGTTTTTTCTTTGCTATCCGACCTTTCTTTTTATTTTGATAAATAACCGCTTTGCATTGAAATTTTTGTGTCTTGCTGTAGTAGATATCGCCAAGCTTCGTGGCACGATTGGTTGCCTGTTCAAACCAGG
>NZ_JBQKUM010000215.1:0-575 GCF_054968605.1 Pseudoalteromonas sp. G5_S1_14_S5
TACCGTCGCCGGCTCTCAATATCAAGTAAGGCCAACAATTTAGGAATAGCGATAATTTCATTACTCTTATCATCAACCACCGCTTGACAGTGACAACAATCCTGCCAGAGGGGGATACCATCTATTTTCTTTTATATAAATTATTAATAAACAATGATTCCTCCTCAGAAAGAGCATTAGGGTGGAGCGTGCGATCACTTACGAGTAGATCTACATGGGATTTTAAGGCTATTACCTGTTCTAGCGGTAATCTTTCTAATAAGATTATTACTTTATCAAAGGACGAACCTTCTACTAAGTCATCACTCATAGTTTTACAATCCTTTATTGACATATGTATCAACAGTCCAATAACAATTATAGCCACAAAAGTACAGGTTGTGATTAAATAAAACTGAATGATACATGTAGAGTAGGTCACTGGCTTCGGCACAACCCCCTTATCCAGCGACTCTTCTTCAATTCTGTGCATGAGGTTTTCCCTCACACGGCTTCCACATAAATGTTCACCCGCTCACCTTCACAGTTTTCGCCTTGTCGGTTGTAGATACACAAGGTCTGCATTGTGTAGCTAG
>NZ_JBQKUM010000216.1:0-569 GCF_054968605.1 Pseudoalteromonas sp. G5_S1_14_S5
TGAGCGATCGCAATCACCGAAATACGCACATCAAAGAAGATCGTGAACTGCAAACCATACAGTTTGAAATTGAAGATAGAGAAAACATGTTCGCGATTGTAGATAAGATCATGCAGGACAGTGGCTTAGACGAGCAATCCGCAACGAGACTAGATGTAAGTACTCGCTTACTGGGACCGTTGATGATGCAAGATAGAAAACCCCCTCTGTTTGTTGATTTCATGCCTCACTTCAGAAACTTCATGCAAAATCTTAAGAAGACACTAAAGGCGCGTAGTGCTTGTCCGGTAATGAGCAACTCCACGCACTCACCGAATGAAGCGGATTTTTTCTTCCGCGAGTATCGAAAGAGCGGCGTGCTGTTTTGCCATCTACGGCAATGATATCCATGCCTTTCGTTTGAACTAGCGTCTTCATCCACGACTGAAACGCTTACTCAATCTCATCTGCTTTGAGTTGGGTGATAACTCTTGCAATTGTATCGTGACGAGGGATGCTATTGAGGAATGGACGATATTTACGAAGCCAATCTAAACGATTATGACCGAAATCTTCGATGTCCTCCCAGC
>NZ_JBQKUM010000217.1:0-566 GCF_054968605.1 Pseudoalteromonas sp. G5_S1_14_S5
CACGGCTAGAGCATTTTAATCCCAGTATTTAAAAGGATGGAGCGATATTCGTCATCAATAGCCGCTATCTTCCTCTTTCTTACCATGCTGATGTTTTTACTTGTGTCTTGTTTGAAAAGACTTAATGCGATTTTTCTCAATACATTAAAAGCTAAGGCTCCCGTCCCTCTGCGGATACGCGATTCATCTTCTCTAAACGTCATATCTAACATCCAATGCATGCTTTCTACCTGCCAGTGGCTTCTTATTGCGTCTAATGCTTGCTGCGCGTTGAGGGGTAATGAACTGATATACCATCGAGTTTCCTCCGATTTTTTACCACTCAATTTTTCTTCAACTGTAGCGGTCACTTTGATGACACTCTGCAAACCATCCCAACGATAATCTTTGGCCAGCCAGTTTCTATCAACGGTTAGCTGCTCGCACTGACGAGTTTCAATACGTCCATGACCAGCACTTACTTCGATGTATTCATCATACGTCTCAGAAGTGGTGCCTTCTCGCATCGATTTATGCCACCAAGCTTCAAGTTCTGCTTTCATTCCTGAGTGATTGCCTTTTAAGGC
>NZ_JBQKUM010000218.1:0-566 GCF_054968605.1 Pseudoalteromonas sp. G5_S1_14_S5
CACTCACAAAAGATCAACACGCCCTAGTTTTATGACATTAAGATCTTCGTCTGGGCATATTCGCCATCGACATGAAAGCTAGTGATATCAAGGTGGACAGAATCTGTTTTAAGTCCAAGCTTGCCAACGACATGCTCTGCAATCACTTGATAAAGTGCGGACACATCTGCTTCATATAAAGCATCGAGCGTACGTCCGAGTACATCGTCAGTTAAATGGTGTGCTTCAATGTCTTTAGCGAGTAACTTGGCAACAGGCTTCGTCTCGAAAAAGTCAGAGAACATATGCAGCGTTCTACTGTGAAAGCCAAGGCCATTAATAATGATGGCTAAGACTGCATCGCCATGAGAGACGTTGTGATCTGAGTACTTGGGAATGATGCGATCAATAATGCTAGGTAAACCAACTTCATGACAGAAAGCAGCGATTAACCCTAAGTGATCTAGGCGTTTAATGACAGGTTGAGCAGCAGACATAATAAGTGACCGTTGAATAATAGTAATAGCTCAAAGCTGGGGATCGCGGTCAAGAGATCTGTCATACTAAAATCTGCAAACGACCACTGG
>NZ_JBQKUM010000219.1:0-556 GCF_054968605.1 Pseudoalteromonas sp. G5_S1_14_S5
AGCCTTCCCAGAATGAAGATAGGAAAGTATGATTCGACATGAAAACGGTAGTTTGTGTATGATTTTTGTTTGGCGACTAAACCATATCATTTACTACCGTTTTTGTTTTTAGTTCCCGTTAATCCGCGATGAACCTTTTTTAAGCTAAGACGTTGCTTTGTGTTCCCGTATTTTGACATCCCAGCAAATTGGTTAGCCAGATACGGCAGCGTTTCTTTTCTTTAAACTAACACCTTGTCATCATACAGTTTCCTTTTCGACGTGCTGCTATCATATTTAACACTATCGATTGAGGCTGAATGGCGCGCTCCCTTTGGATAAATCTTGTCCGCTTAGCCATTTTGGTAAGAAAATTAGCACTAGGAAAATGCGTTAACTGATGCTTTAAGGAGATAATCGTCACCGGCTTTACGACTTGGTGTTGACGGTTTGTTTGGCGACGATTATCTGATCATATGTGGAGCCTTTTTTCTGCCTAAAACTCTCTCCAAAGTAACAGTTTAGCCCTTAACAACCTATCTATGAAAGCTTTTTAATCGTTGTAAAGGCGCCTATA
>NZ_JBQKUM010000220.1:0-546 GCF_054968605.1 Pseudoalteromonas sp. G5_S1_14_S5
GTGGTACTCCTGCCACAACAACATCTTTGTCATGCCTTTACGCTTGAGTTCGACAGCATACTGAGCGAAGTCTGGCATAACCTTGTCTCGACTGGCTTGCTTCGAATAATATAGGGCTTTGGTAAGGTCAGTATCACTGCAATCTTCTGGGAGAGGCCAGCCTATCTGACTTTGCTTAAAGCGAGCGACAAGCTCAGAGACTGTTGCAAGGCTGACATTGAGACAACTAGCAATACTACGGTAGGACAACCCACACTCGTACTTAAGGCGTAATATCTCTTTGATTTTTGTTAATTGGAGTTCTCTTTTTAGCCATTGTCGCTTCCTTACGTTCTTGTTTAAGAAGTAAAGAATAGCGAGCTATTGATTTAAAAGAGAAAAAGGAAGGATTTCGGGCATTCCGAACGCGGTTTTCGCTATTCCGAACGCTGATTTCGGAGTTCGCTTAAAAGTGTTCGGATAATCGCGGAATGTGCGTTCGGATTAAACCGAAATAGGTGTTCGGGTCATACCGAAATGGCTGTTCGGAATGCTCCGAAATACGCA
>NZ_JBQKUM010000221.1:0-545 GCF_054968605.1 Pseudoalteromonas sp. G5_S1_14_S5
TGCATATTTCGGAGCATTCCGATCAGTCATTTCGGGATTATCCGATCACCCATTTCGGTTTAAACCGATCACTGATTCCGCGATTATCCGATCACTTTTAGCCTAACTCCGAAATCGGTGATCGGAATAGCGAAAACCGCGATCGGAATGTCCGAAACCCTACCTTTTTCTCTTTTAAATCAATAGCTCGCTATTCTTTACTTCTTAAACAAGAAAGTAAGGAAGCGACCATGGCAAAAAAGAGAACTCCAATGAACAAAATCAAAGAGGTATTGCGCCTCAAGTACGACTGCGGTCTCTCAAATCGCAGCATCGCTTCTTGCCTTAAACTCGGCCCGTCCACCATATCGGAACTCCTTACTCGCTTTAAACAAAGCCAACTTGGTTGGCCTCTGCCTGAAAGTTGTAGCGATGCTGATATCACTCAAGCTCTGTATCACGGCAAGAAAGCCAGTCGCGATAAAGTCATGCCAGATTTCACTCAATACGCTGTCGAACTCAGACGTAAAGGTATGACGAAGATGTTGCTCTGGCAGGAATATCAT
>NZ_JBQKUM010000222.1:0-542 GCF_054968605.1 Pseudoalteromonas sp. G5_S1_14_S5
AAAATTGACATGTCGTATACATCATTAAGATACTAAACAGAATAATTCTATATTTAAGTACAGAATTATTCTGTCTAATATAGCTGTTAGGTGTTCGAGAGGATTATGAGTCATTATCAACTAAGTGTAATTAGCCAAGTATGGATATTATTAGCATTCTATCCAGTCATTTCTTATGTCTACTATTTAAATTCAAGGTCGATTGCTCAATCTTCTCATGGTCTATTGTCCTTGGCTGGATTTCTTTATGCTGTCGTTGTATGCGAGTTTACTCAATTTGACCCGAAGTATTATTTGTATTGGCCAATCTACCTGTTTTTTATCCTTTCGTTGCTTTCTACGATTTACTCGTTCAAAGCCTTTAAAGGTAAAAAGTATGTACACTTAATACACGTGTTTACATTCCTCTCAAATATACTGACAAGTTTTGTTGCGTTAATGGCAGTGGCACACGATTGGATATGAACACCTAACAAGAGACTATGGTTTCAAGATACCTGATCTTGATGAAACTAAGTCATTTAAGCTAACAAGGTTTTGTC
>NZ_JBQKUM010000223.1:0-518 GCF_054968605.1 Pseudoalteromonas sp. G5_S1_14_S5
TAGAAAGGGGTTTTAGATAAAATTTTCAAAAGCTTATCTAGCATGTCTGATTTTGAATGGGTCTTTCTTGATGGCTCTATAGTTCGAGCGCATCAGCATAGTACAGGTGCAGCTACTGAAAGCTCAGAGTAAATAGGAAAAAGTCGCGGGGGCAACTCAACCAAAATACACTTAGCCGTAGATAGTGGTGGTCTGCCGATTTGCTTTGATTTATCAGAAGGACAACGCCACGATATAGTGCATGCCGAAAGCTTAGTTGAACAACTCGATGAAGTTAATACTATCGTTTGTGATAAAGGATATGACAGCGAACCTTTCCGTACTTTTGTTAAGGAACGTGGCGGAGAAACGGTAATTGCTAAACGCAATTACGGACAAGATATAGATAAAGACAGTATGGATTGGTGTCTATACAAGTATCGTCACTTGGTCGAAAATGCCTTTGGGAGAATTAAGCATTATCGAGCTATTTCAAGTAGATATGACAAGCTAGAAAGGAATTATGCCAGCATGTTATC
>NZ_JBQKUM010000224.1:0-512 GCF_054968605.1 Pseudoalteromonas sp. G5_S1_14_S5
GCTTTGACGAATAGAAACCTGATAGTAGGCATAGTCAACTTGGGTAACCTAGCTACAGATAGAATATCCCGAAGTCTCGAACAGAAGTGTGACGATGTAAATCAGGCAGAGCTATGGGAAAGGGTGGTATCTTACCTCGGGAGATCTTATCAATTGTCTCTGAGACTAGGCTAGCAGTGATGCTAGACGAAGATTGATAAGAAGTCAGCAGAGGGCATAGTACCTACGTTGTAGGGAAGGCCTGAACCAAGGTCTAGACGAGCAATTAACAAATTCTCAGTGTGTACGGAGTCTTAGTAAAGAGTAGTAACCCTACAGTTACGTTAGGAATACGGTGAAGTCGGAAATGGATCTGTAGATAACGAAGAGAGGCAAGCCACAATGGCGTTGGAGTTAAATAGTAAGTCTAATCTAACGAAAGTTGGTATACCTTGGAACCGCCGTATGCGACCCACGCTTGTACGGTGGTGTGAGAGAGAAGTGGCCCCCAATTTTCGGACATGACTTTAAGT
>NZ_JBQKUM010000225.1:0-511 GCF_054968605.1 Pseudoalteromonas sp. G5_S1_14_S5
TATGTGTGCGATCAGATCATACAAATCCACTATTTTTGGCTTGCTATGTCTCTTTTTAATCACGAACAATGGGCCGATGACCATTTTGGCAGCTCCACTCTGGGCGATAAACGCAGAACAGAACGACTAAAATGTGTAGCCTCTCAGTTAGCCGCTAGCAGTGGAAAGTCCCTAGCTCAAACTTGTCTAGGAAGTGAGTCAAAACTAGAGGGAGCGTACCGCTTGATCCGTAACGAAAATGTCAGCCCATCCGTGATTAGAGCTGCAGGCTTTGAATATGCAGCTCAACAGGCGGCTAGTGTCGATGAAATACTTGCCCTTGAAGATACGACTTCTTTAAGCTTTAAGCATAGTGTTGCTCCCTCGTTAGGAAAGCTCGGTAAAGAAACAGATACGTCTCGTGGATGGTGGGTTCACTCCGTTATGCTGCTGGATAGCCATACATCGAGAACATTGGTACTGATACATCAAGACTGGTGGTGCCGCCCCGATAAGCTTGGTGATGCTGATG
>NZ_JBQKUM010000226.1:0-509 GCF_054968605.1 Pseudoalteromonas sp. G5_S1_14_S5
GTTACAGACGCTTTCACAGAATCTTGCTGACCGTTGATGTAAGTCGCTAGCTCTTCGATGTCATCACCCGCTTTTGCGTTGATGTCGATCTCTTGTGCCTGACCAAAATTATCTGTGAACGACAGTTTTAGGTCGTTTGAACCCGCTTGTACGTTCCAGTCTTTGTCTTTAGCGTTCTCAGTTTGGTAGCTCTTACCACCCATCTGAGCGTTATCAGAACGCATATCTTTCAGTTGAAGCATGACCGCTTCACCGTTATCCGCACCGATTTGGAATGATTTAGTACCGTGAGTACCGTTAAGTAGCTTGTTGCCACCAAAAGACGTTGTTTCCGCGATACGGTTTAGCTCGTCGTTCAGTGCTGTTACTTCTTCTTGAATCGCTACACGCTCAGCTTTTGAGTTTGAGCCATTTGAAGATTGTAGAGAAAGATCACGCATACGTTGCAGGATGTTGGTTGTCTCGTTCATTGCACCTTCAGCAGTTTGTGCAATAGAGATACCGTCGTT
>NZ_JBQKUM010000227.1:0-507 GCF_054968605.1 Pseudoalteromonas sp. G5_S1_14_S5
CTTCGCGTATTTATGGCTAATTAATGCCTAGCTTTTGAAATTCGAGTGTAAAAGACTCGTCTTAGATAAGTGTATTTTTCAGCGAGGTTGTTATGCATGCTATTCTGTAGAGTAAAGTGGTGAATATATCACTTATGATTGGTTTTTTAAGTTATTGTTTTTTTATTATTTTTAAGGCGGTTTTCCTTAAAAAATTTGAATGCAGGATTGTGATTGAGCATAACGGTTCTTAGTACACCATCAAGTTTAGGCACAAGCACGTTACTGCAATTAAGGACTGTTATTGATCAAATCAGCTTCAAGTTCAACGAGGGTTATAAGCTATTTTTGTTTAAGATTCTCCTACATCACATTGAGGGGCGGGAAATGAAAACTTGGTATCTTTTATATTGCAAAAGAAATCAAATTTTTCGAGCTGAGGCAAACTTATTGAATTTAGGAGTCGAATGCTTTTTTCCTAAGTTAAAGGTTATTAGGATTCTGAGAGGAAAAAGAGTGAGGTTATAG
>NZ_JBQKUM010000228.1:0-501 GCF_054968605.1 Pseudoalteromonas sp. G5_S1_14_S5
TATCAACATCAAATGATTGAGACAACATAATAGGTGGTATAAGTTGATTAAAGTCGGTTGCCTGCGGAGGGTTGAGTTGAATTTCTTCTTGTTGAAGATGTGTTAGGGTCTGTCTCAGTTTTAAACCGTTACCGTTAGGCAAAGGTTTATCCAGAATATCCATATTGAAACGATGAATATCGTCCACATTGTAGCTACTATTACCGTTAATTTTACCATCCGCCATGTCTGTCACAAGCGCATCGAGGATTGTATCTATTTCAGATGTCGTGCTTAATTCAAGTAGCAACGCACCAGCAGCCTCAATCGCCAAACGATGTTTAAATGCTTTACCTTTTTTACCTTCATCATTTTCGTTTGTGACGATGGGCGTTTGCTTGAAAATATCAACATCATCAATGAGACTGTACCCCATCAAAGATTTCACGAGTCCAGTGGCCGCTGCTATCGCCGTCGCCCACTCACTCTCGGAAATGGTGCCATCCTGATCACCGATAAATG
>NZ_JBQKUM010000229.1:0-482 GCF_054968605.1 Pseudoalteromonas sp. G5_S1_14_S5
GTAATTTCATTACTTTTTTGTTCGGTTTTCAGCTGTCCTAGTACGAGCTTGTTGGACGACGCATAAGCACTAATCATATGAATAGTGCTCGTCCTGTCTTCACGATTATATGAGCCGCGAAGCGTTTTGCCATCAATCGCAATCACTTGCCCATCGGTAAGAGTGTGTATTGACGACATCCAGTTAACGAAGCACTCATGAAACTGTTCAGGCTCAATGGTAGAGATGATGCGAGCAATGATGTCATCAACAGGAATACCATTCAAAAACACGTTATTACGCTTAAACCAATCATGATGACCGCGAATATATTCACGAATATCAAACCAGCCTTTCGCACCTGCAATCACCGCACATAGCGAGCCAAAAAGGACTTCAAACAGGCAATAAGTGACCTTTGCACCTTGGCGTTGGTCGATAATCGTTTGAAAATGTTCTTTGAAGTGGTCAATGTGCATGATGTTCTCCCTAAAAAGGGAGTA
>NZ_JBQKUM010000230.1:0-472 GCF_054968605.1 Pseudoalteromonas sp. G5_S1_14_S5
TAGTAAGATACTTCTTTTCAACGTCTATCAGCCACGTGAGGGTGGTGAGTAAGTGAAGAAAAGGTTAACTGTAACTCCTATATTAGAAAGCAGACGCCCCTACTAGCAGAGCGTAGATACTCTGAATCACGTCATTCATCAATCTCACGGCCGTGTCTTCTCCCCCCTTCCATCGAACGCTTAGGTTGCTTGGTAGGACTTACGCGCACGTACAAATACGTTTAAAACGTGTTAGGCAGCTTTGTGGAAAGCATACAAAAAGCTCGATTCTAAACACGCCTTAACGTCTCATATGTATCAAGGTAACTATCCGCGATCATATGGCACTGTATATACCACGCGCCTCTACAGTACAGAAAACCAACCATAGAATCTTTAAACGCTATGATGCCGGTACAACTTATTTCATCGCCTCCTGCGCATCATGTAGATGTAATCAACATACGTCGTCAATGGGCCCACAACGCGACTA
>NZ_JBQKUM010000231.1:0-456 GCF_054968605.1 Pseudoalteromonas sp. G5_S1_14_S5
ACCGCTTACGAGAATCCGGTGCGGCCAGTTTGGTACATGGAGCTCGCGGCAAGCCCAGTAATAATCGGATATCGAGTGATTATCGTCAGACTATCTTAACGCTTGTTCGTAAACACTATTCGGATTTTGCTCCAACGTTAGCAAGAGAAAAACTTATTGAGATCCATAACTTACCCATTTCTAATGAGACCTTACGTCAATGGATGATTGCTGATGGTCTCTGGGTGCCACATGCTCAGCGTCAACCTAGAGTGTACCAACCTCGTCATCGCAGAGACTGCCTAGGAGAACTGGTTCAGATTGATGGTTCTCACCATGATTGGTTCGAAGGCCGAAGTCCAAAATGCTGTCTGCTGGTTTTCATCGACGATGCAACTGGACGATTAATGAACCTGCGGTTTAGTGAAACGGAATCAGCCATTGACTATATGGTAACAACTCGAGAGTACTTAGAGA
>NZ_JBQKUM010000232.1:0-455 GCF_054968605.1 Pseudoalteromonas sp. G5_S1_14_S5
TATTTATCGAGGAAACGCCATGCGATCAAGTATCAAATCCCACCTGAACGAGTGGAATTTATCCGATTACTGATTGAGCATGATTGGAGTCCAGAGCAGATTTCTGGTGTATTAACAGGCTCAGAAATGCCTGTCAGTCATGAATGGATTTATCAACATATTGCTGAAGATAAGGCGAATGGCGGCAAGCTATACAAGCATTTAAGACAAGGGCACAAACGCTATCGTAAAGGGAAAAGAGTCAAAGCGGAAGCGATTAAGAACGCAGTATCTATCGATGATAGACCCGCGATTGTAGGCAGTCGTGAACGATTTGGAGATTGGGAAATAGATACTGTGTTAGGAAAGCACGGAACGGGGGCTATCGTTACTCTGTTAGAGCGTAAAAGTCGCTTTTTCTTAATTCAGAAAGTGGATTCAAAATCTGCCCAAGATGTGGCTGAGGCTACGATAAA
>NZ_JBQKUM010000233.1:0-438 GCF_054968605.1 Pseudoalteromonas sp. G5_S1_14_S5
ATAGGCTTTCCCTGAGGGAGTGATACGGGCTTACCGTGTTTCACATGTTGCGCGATGTTGGGTTAGATGCCCGCTATGATGCGGAGAGTATATTGATCACGAAAGAGTATTGTCCAACCTCTTTCCTACTCTCGGCGCCTTTTGGCTACAGCGTATAAACCACTTCCGCTGCTTACAATATAACGCACCTTATACGGATTCACGTGTGTTCATCATACCAACTCCCTAGCACTGACCCAATTTGTGGTTATCAGGAGGGACCTTGTCTCACGATTTAGTCCCCGACAGACTGTCAGGCCCGTCTTCGTTACATTGTCAGGCTCGCTGCTTTATTCAGAGCCCTAGGGTCAACTGGTGATACAGTTGGTTCACTCATTAAGCGGTGAACAGCGCTTCATGCAACCTCACGTCGCACGGACAAAAATCATTTTCGGAAAA
>NZ_JBQKUM010000234.1:0-428 GCF_054968605.1 Pseudoalteromonas sp. G5_S1_14_S5
ACGACATTGAACGTGATAGTCGAGTTTGCGACCGTATAAAAGCGGTTTTGCTGGCTTCTGAAGGCTGGAGTCAGACGATGATTTCACAAGCTCTTCGCATTCATGAATCGACTGTTGCTCGTCACCTCAGCGACTATGTTCTTTCTGAAAAACTTAAGCCTGAAAATGGCGGAAGCCAAAGCAAGCTTTCTGCTACTCAAACCATGCACCTAATCGAGCATTTGACTGAGAAAACCTATTCTCACACGCATCAAATTGTCGCCTACGTTAAAGAGATATTTGGACTTGATTACACGGTTTCTGGTATGAACAAATGGCTTCACCACAATGGCTTTAGCTACAAGCAACCGAAAGGCGTTCCACACAAGTTTGATGAAGCAAAACAACAAGCATTCATAGAAGCTTATGACGCGCTTAAGGCAAGCTGT
>NZ_JBQKUM010000235.1:0-427 GCF_054968605.1 Pseudoalteromonas sp. G5_S1_14_S5
TGGGGTGTCCCTCTAGGTACGGATTAGGTGGCTTAAAAAAGACCACGCAACCAAAAAAATGGTTTTCTTTATTAAAGGAGAAGAAGCTTTAGACTGGTGCTAATACCCAGAGTCGAACTGGGGACCTCACCCTTACCAAGGGTGCGCTCTACCGACTGAGCTATATCAGCACACAAAATGAGTTGGAGCGTGCAGCGGGAATCGAACCCGCATCATCAGCTTGGAAGGCTGAGGTAATAGCCATTATACGATGCACGCAACACGTAACTCTGTTTGAGCTATTTAACCTTTAGAATATGGTGGAGAGGGACGGATTCGAACCATCGAAGGCAGTGCCAACAGATTTACAGTCTGCTCCCTTTGGCCACTCGGGAACCTCTCCAAATTTTTGAGCTTTCTCTCGCTTGCCTCAAAGGAAGGGAGAAAG
>NZ_JBQKUM010000236.1:0-418 GCF_054968605.1 Pseudoalteromonas sp. G5_S1_14_S5
TTATAAAATGTCCTTTCATCCCCAAACATTGAATACTGATAAACATTCGTCTTATGGTAACGCCATTACTCGCCTCAAGCGCGAAGGCCGTTTACGGCAAGATGTAGAACATCGGCAAGTGAAATATCTCAACAATGGCATTGAATCTGACCACGCCCCGATTAAAAAGCTTATCGAAGCCACAGGTGGATTCAAAGTGCGAAAGCGGGCCTGGTCAACGATTCAAGGTTTTGAAGGGATCCGGATGTTGAATAAAGGCCAGTTTGATTTTTGGTTACGTCGTGATGAGCCAAAACTGAGGGTGCAGGAGAGATCCGTCTTCCTCAATGAACTCTTCAATATCTTTGGAATATACGCATGAAATGAAGTGCTCAGATGGGCGCCTCAGACACATTTTCCATTTTTGCAACAAGCCCGC
>NZ_JBQKUM010000237.1:0-414 GCF_054968605.1 Pseudoalteromonas sp. G5_S1_14_S5
AAATCAGTTTTACAGGCTGGTTTTTCACCCGTGATATTCTTATCTAAGATTATTCTAGTTGACGCATATGAAAAAACTTATTAGATTAAGCTTATCGGACTGTAGCGCAGCTTGGTAGCGCACCGTCATGGGGTGTCGGGGGTCGCTGGTTCAAATCCAGTCAGTCCGACCAAAAATCTTTGAGATAAAGTGGGAAGTTCCTAAGAACTTTCCCCTTTCAAGCTGCTCGGCAACATCCGCAGAGTTCTAACAGTCATGATATGTACCGGAACTTATCGCTATCAAACTCCATGCTTGTGATCTCGTTTAATTTTTTCTGAAGTTGCCTCTATTGATACCCAACATTCTTGCCGCCTTAGATTGGTTACCGCGAGTGTGCGTTATCAACTCGGAAAATAATACATCAAGTACCGT
>NZ_JBQKUM010000238.1:0-408 GCF_054968605.1 Pseudoalteromonas sp. G5_S1_14_S5
CACATCCATTTGTCTGTCACACGTGGTGGTTTATGTAAGAAGACTGGTCTATGGAAGCCCATTTTCTTTAAAGCTAAGACCACTGAGAAGTGTTGGCGCGGTGCCATCACTCAACTTCTCACTTTCCATTACGCAGAGTTAGACTTGAGTGGAGAAGATTGCCCTTATATTCGCAATAAACAAGATTGGTCCCGATTTTTAACCAGCCAATACTGAAGTCGATGGAAGCTACACTTTGCAAAGAAAACAGCCAACGTGACCCCCACCATAAGTTACCTCGGCCGATACCTAAAACGCCCACCTATATCGGCGTCACGTTTACGACATGACTTCCGGGGGAGGCTTGGTGACGTTTGATACCTCAACCATAGGAATGGTCAGACGGAATTCCCTATTTTGAGCCCGGAG
>NZ_JBQKUM010000239.1:0-399 GCF_054968605.1 Pseudoalteromonas sp. G5_S1_14_S5
ATTGGCATTCATCCACGGGTAAACCCGTGGTTTTCTGTATTCACAGAATAAAACTAGCTGCTGATGCAACTAATTTACCATCTCTTGTTGCAAAGTATTACTTAAGTTGGTTAGTGGCGGGAGAGTCAGGACAACAATCGAAATAGTGGCTTATCCGACGAACTGCAAGGGCATAAGCATCAATTGCCGTAGGTCGTTTACCTTGCAGTTTAAGATATGTAAGGTGTTGTTCATAAAGAAAGCTGAAGCGTTATACGTCGGTAGAATTCATAAGTTTCTCCTGTCAACGACCATCGGGAAGATGGTGTTATAAGAGTATGACTTGTGCCGTATTTACCCTGCCGCAGAGCGGCTTTGTTCAAAAGAGCATTTAAGAGTGATTCGCAACGCTCGACATTA
>NZ_JBQKUM010000240.1:0-391 GCF_054968605.1 Pseudoalteromonas sp. G5_S1_14_S5
GTTGCTTAATTCAGAGAGAAGGCATGTCAGCCCATTGTGCTTAATTCTTAACCGATACACTGTGTTTCAGGCATACCAAGCCCTGTAAGCTTATTCAGGGCTTTAATCATAGCGTAAGTCTCGCCAACTTGAGCGTTGTAGTTCCTCAGGCTTAAATTCCCACCTAGCAGCTGCTTTACTCGGTACATTGCGGTCTCTGATAGAGAGCGCTTATGATAGCCATACCGCTTTTTCCACTTCTTTTGGGAGCCATAGAGCTTCTGGCAACCTACCGCTAAGTTACGAGGATGCCCTTGTTCCCAGAAGGCTGCTCCTTCTCTTGGTGGGATGAGCGGAACAGCTCGCTTGATCCGTATGGCATCATGGCAACTCCTTGTGTCATAAGCGCCAT
>NZ_JBQKUM010000241.1:0-379 GCF_054968605.1 Pseudoalteromonas sp. G5_S1_14_S5
TAGTGTCAGCCACGCGCGCCGCCAAATTCGCAACGGCTAATGGATTCACCACGTCCACCACATCTTGACTGGCGACATCAGAGAAGCGCACACCGTCTTTGATCACTGACCAAGAAATGGTATCGCTGGCAGTGCGATCAACGGGCAAACGGGTCAGCATCGTTAAGCTCGAATCCATACCTTGATAACTCAAGCTGACATGATTGTTATCGCCATTGATGCCCGCCACTTGCAGGTCACCATTGCTATCCAGCTGCCATGTAATGCTTGGTGCAGTGCGAGGAGAAAGTACTTCAAGGCTCACCACCTCTTGCCATGACCCGTCATTTGCCGTCACTGCAAAGCGTGCAGTGCCATCGTTGAGTACACTGATGCTATC
>NZ_JBQKUM010000242.1:0-378 GCF_054968605.1 Pseudoalteromonas sp. G5_S1_14_S5
TGATGAGAGGTTTCGTCGGCATGAATCAAAGGTGCCTTCTTTAACGCTTGTTTGATTGCTTGATGCAATGGAGTCAGCATTGAAGCGACTTTTGTTTGTGCTTCGCTAATCGCACCAACAGAAAACGTTGTGCCGAGTTGCTCTTTGAGCAGTGATTGGATTTTCCGAACACTAAGGTGATATTGTCCAGCAAGAACGCCAATGTAGCTGAGTAAATTGGGACCGATAATACCTTGTGATGCATTGTCGGGCTTTTGAGCTTTTACTGTTTCTTTACAGTGGCGGCATTGACCTGAAAATAAACGGTATTCAGTGATATCGACAGTGGATTTTGGAATATCGAAGACCTGATGGCGGTAGTAAGGGCCACTTTGAATA
>NZ_JBQKUM010000243.1:0-378 GCF_054968605.1 Pseudoalteromonas sp. G5_S1_14_S5
ACCTACGCTATTTTTGATCACTTACTTACTGTGATTGGTATTACACACGCGCTATACCGTGATAAAACCACGAGTGATACAAAGGTCATGCCTAACTTCAGTCAGTGTTTTATTGAGCTAAAGCGACCAGGTATGACGAAACAACTGCTGTGGGAAGAGTATGCCGCGGAGCACCTAGAGCGTGCCTATCGTTACAGCCAATACTGTGAGCACTATCGACGATGGCTAAAGAAACAAAAGCGCAGTATGCGCCAAATTCACGTGGCGGGTGACAAGTTGTTCATCGACTACTGCGGCCCCACCATCCCGGTGTTGAATCCCGAAACAGGCGAAATCCGTAAAGCTCAGATCTTCGTCGCAACCTTTGGCGCCTCAAAC
>NZ_JBQKUM010000244.1:0-370 GCF_054968605.1 Pseudoalteromonas sp. G5_S1_14_S5
CGTTAAATGTATTTCCTCCAGAAGCATGATCAAGGTTAGATCATGCTTTCATGGATCTGGCTCATGGGCTGAAATGGAAGCTTTTCAGGGGCGACTGTAGATCAAGTGAATAGTGATCAGTGAACCTGATGTTTTGCATGACCTTGATGTTTCGCGAATTCAAAGTAGGTCTGATAGATTTTTCTAATGACCAAGGAGGTTCTTTTATATTGAATGCTAGGCTATTTATTCGTTACGTAGATAACGAAAGGATAGATTAGCCTCTCCGTGATAACTAGCCAGCTTTGCCCCTGCAATCGTTGGGCGTTTAAGGTAACGACCAAGGTAGTTAATTGGTAAGTGTTCACCGAGGTATCTTGACTTACCATTT
>NZ_JBQKUM010000245.1:0-370 GCF_054968605.1 Pseudoalteromonas sp. G5_S1_14_S5
ACAGTGCTGCTGATTCTCAATATGCCAATGCTTTCTTGTTGCCTTTGAGGCTAACTCTAAAGATAAATGGTCTGTGCAAATATAGTACGAAGTTTCATAACTTCCTTTCCCTTTGACACTCCTATCTCTTACCACTGCAACAATGCTTTTTACGAGACACCACTTCTGTCTGAGTGCTTCGCTGAAGGCTGCAGGAAGCACGTAAACCTCACGAACCTCTTTTCTACCATGCCCTTTGTCTTCCGTGATGTATGGTTCCTGTTTATCTTCAGGCAAAGCCCAATAGTCTCGGAATTGCACATCAATTTCGGCTAACAAACTTGGTTGATTCAGTTTAACTTGTACTAGGATATCTCCGCCTTTATCAACC
>NZ_JBQKUM010000246.1:0-369 GCF_054968605.1 Pseudoalteromonas sp. G5_S1_14_S5
TCTACGATGCCTTGGGCATCGCCCCTAAAGACTCACCTGAAATGCCCGGTTACGCAGCTATGCTGAAAGGGTATGTGAAGATTGACCCGTTTGAGTGAATTATTTGTGGGCACCGTTTAACGTTTCTTCGTTTTAGGGCTGGGGAGCCACTGTCAGAGCTGATCCACCATGCTCTGATTCAAGCCCAAATCAGGTCAATTTAGGCATTTCGCAAGATGAGAATATCTGAAATAGCGAAAACAGCGTGAAAGTGTTCAACAACCCACCATATATGGATTGTAGAGCAGAAGTTAGGTCAGTCAGATACTTATTCTGACGAGAGTTAAGTTGCGATTATTCAGGTTAGGAAACATTCAGATTCCTTACCTT
>NZ_JBQKUM010000247.1:0-368 GCF_054968605.1 Pseudoalteromonas sp. G5_S1_14_S5
CCTTCAGTCGCAATCAGGTACGCCGCCAGGTATTGATCTCCCCTTTCTCTCCGAGTACGAGCAATAACGACTGCCTGCTGTACACTCGGCTCACTGGTCAATGCGTGTTCAATTTCACCGAGCTCAATACGCAATCCTCGGATCTTCACCTGAAAATCATTGCGCCCGAGGTATTCCAATGTTCCATTGGGCAGCCAACGCACCAGATCGCCAGTCTTGTACATGCGGTCGTAGCCCTTGGCTTTGTCTTCTATAGAAGCGAACGGGTTGGTAATGAATTTTTCTGCAGTCAGTTCGGGGCGATTGAGGTAACCTCGCGCCACACCGATGCCACTAATGTGTAGCTCCCCCGGTGCGCCAACGGGCAG
>NZ_JBQKUM010000248.1:0-363 GCF_054968605.1 Pseudoalteromonas sp. G5_S1_14_S5
GTGTGATTACCGAGGGAGGTTGACGGTCTAATTACCGAAGGACTCTGTCATAGTCTTATTAATAGTAGTCAACCTTGACAGTTCTGCTCTTATTCGATGATTTATGCCTCGGCACGAGCTTCCCGTAACTCTCTTGTATTCAGCTTTTCTTCAAGCCAGATGTTCCTTACTGTTGAGTGACTAATCGAGATGTTAAATCGCTTTCTCATCTCACCACTGATCCTGATCGATGTTAGATGAGGTAATTTGAGCGTTAATGAGATGACGACATTTCGAGTCTTCTCATCGATGCGGTTACTGTGCCTTGGTTGGCCATACATACGTTTCAAAGCTAATGGACCGTGTGCTTCGAGAAGTTGACGG
>NZ_JBQKUM010000249.1:0-361 GCF_054968605.1 Pseudoalteromonas sp. G5_S1_14_S5
CAAGGGTAGTGGGTTACTTGGTATGACTTGCTTTGAATTGTTCGGGCTTCTCTAAAACTGGATTTAATGCGCGTAGCTGCTCATTCATTGCCTGTCTTTGAGCCGTTCTGCTTGCCGTTTTATTGTTTCGTTTACGTTTTTGTGAAACCTCAAACTCATCCTGTTTAGCCTGAGCAAAACGTAACACTTGTCCCAGTCTTTTGTTTTCAACCACTCGACCTTGGTCAAGTTTGGTCAGTTTATCAAACACTTTATATCTCAATGCTCGATGTCCGTATCTCACACTAATGTCGCCGTTTGGGTACTCTAAAATCAATACGTTTTCATGAACCAAGCGGGAATTTTCTTCAATATTTTCAAC
>NZ_JBQKUM010000250.1:0-349 GCF_054968605.1 Pseudoalteromonas sp. G5_S1_14_S5
TATGATCACAGCTAAATGTGATCGTCAAATCGGTCGTGATTTTGTTCAAAAAACGTTCACGATCTCACCCTGACTCAACACACATACTTGGAAGAGATTTTTTGCTATATCGATACCGACAACTTTAACAGACATACTTGTTACTCCTGTTCTGACTGGTTGTACTATTAGTTTGGTACAACGACGCTAGAAAGGAGGTGCGTCCATCACATCAAAGCCGTTCAAATGTAACAGACTAAATTAAGAAGTTAAGTGACGCAGGCGTTAAGCTTTCTTTAGACGATTTTGGAACAGGCTTTTCATCCTTAAACATGATCAGGGATACGCCAATCTCGGAGTTAAAAAAAGG
>NZ_JBQKUM010000251.1:0-348 GCF_054968605.1 Pseudoalteromonas sp. G5_S1_14_S5
CTTGTTAAAGCCTTACAAAGACCATGTCCATACAATCACGGCAGATAACGGTCGAGAGTTTGCGAATCATGAAGCAATCTCAGAGGCTTTAGAAACAGAGTTTTACTTCGCTCATCCATACAGTTCATGGGAGCGTGGTGCAAATGAAAATGCAAATGGACTACTACGCCAATATGTACGTAAAGGGTCGAACATACGGGAGCTGGGAGATGATGTTATCTCGCTTGCGATGGCGAGAATTAATTTTAGGCCGAAGAAGTGCTTAGGCTTTAGGCAACCAGCCGTCATATTCAAAGAAATGTGTATGGCTGCTTAAATGGCGAACTGTCGCACTTCGGACTTGAATTC
>NZ_JBQKUM010000252.1:0-344 GCF_054968605.1 Pseudoalteromonas sp. G5_S1_14_S5
TGCAATGATTAAAGGAAAAATGATGGCGGAAGTCAGAATTAGCCAAATTCAAAAAGCTGTGTTGAGTTGTTTGGCCAAAGCGTTCACAAAAGGTGTGAAAGAAGGTAAATCAACGGTCATCAACCAGGCCGTGAATCATTTACTTCAAAAAGATATCCACCCGAACAATTTTCGAGTCTCATGCAAAACACTAGAGGAACGCGGGCTAATCATGCGTAGGAAAGTGGATTTGGATTGGTATATCAACATAACGCCCAAGGGATTTGAGCTAGCACTGTCTTGGCTAGACTGAAAAGGTGGGTCTTTACTGTGCCGGTATATTTGTTGTGTGCATTCAAAATTTA
>NZ_JBQKUM010000253.1:0-343 GCF_054968605.1 Pseudoalteromonas sp. G5_S1_14_S5
CACCCAGTGCATTGACTCTATGCCCCAATGTTCTCTGACTGCCATAGCAGCTTGTTCTGCACTAAGCGCTTTGGAGCTGATGTAATAACGGTACTCTAGGTCGACAGATTTTCCTTTCTCAAGGCGAAAATTTTCAACCATTACAATGCTCTTTAAGCCTTTCCAGCGAGAGAAGTTACCTTCAAGTTTAGTACTGTCAAAAACATAGCATTGGCGAGACTCGATACGGCCATGTCCTTGCTCAAGAGAGATGTTATTTGTCACATTGGCTCGCTGAGAAGAGAATGCTTTTTCTATTGCTTGTCGGAGTTTTCCTTGGTTGCTCTTTACTGCAAGCAGATGG
>NZ_JBQKUM010000254.1:0-340 GCF_054968605.1 Pseudoalteromonas sp. G5_S1_14_S5
CTGTCGGATATTGGTGCAACCATCATTCACGATTACGAGAGCATTAACAGTGAAACGATTGTTCGCTTTTTCTGCAAGCTCAGAGATAGTTACCCATTAAATCATAAGCTCCATATCATCTTAGATGGTGCGGGATCTCACCGCAGTGACTTAGTCAGAGATGCTGCGTTTGTCCTTAATATTGAACTGCATTTTCTTCCACCTTACAGCCCAAACCTCAACCCAATAGAGCGGCTATGGAAAGTAATGAATGAGAAGTCGAGGAACAACGTTTACTTCAAAAAGAAACGGGACTTCAAGGCTGCAATAGACCAATTTTTTGCTGTGACTCTTCCTGAGA
>NZ_JBQKUM010000255.1:0-335 GCF_054968605.1 Pseudoalteromonas sp. G5_S1_14_S5
TTTAATATTTCATTATGCTCTTCAAGGCGAGCCAGCTTCTTTTTTAATTCCCGAATTTCTATTTGCTCAGGAGTCATAGGCGAAGATTTTGGTGTTTTCCCTTGTCGTTCTTCTCTAAGTTGGCGAACCCATTTATCCATCGTGGACTTGCCCACATTCATGGCTTGAGCTGCTTCAATCACAGAGTAGTTTTGATCTAGGACTAGTTGCGCTGATTCTAACTTAAATTCTGCGCTGAATTGGCGTCTTGCACGTTTTGTCATTATGTCACCTGTATACTTATGAGGTGATGATATCACCTCTAACTAAGTGACCAAATTCACTATGCCACTACA
>NZ_JBQKUM010000256.1:0-334 GCF_054968605.1 Pseudoalteromonas sp. G5_S1_14_S5
GGGCCGTCAGTCGCAGCAACAACTAGGATACCACCGTCCATTTGTGCAGCACCAGTGATCATGTTTTTAACATAATCCGCGTGTCCTGGACAGTCTACGTGTGCGTAGTGACGAGTTGGAGTGTCGTACTCAACGTGAGAAGTTGCGATTGTGATACCGCGCTCACGCTCTTCTGGAGCGTTATCGATAGATGCGAAGTCTTTCGCTTCACCACCGTACACTTTAGAAAGTGTAGTACAGATAGCAGCAGTTAGAGTTGTTTTACCGTGGTCAACGTGGCCGATAGTACCAACGTTTACGTGCGGTTTCGTACGTTCAAATTTTTCTTTAGACA
>NZ_JBQKUM010000257.1:0-334 GCF_054968605.1 Pseudoalteromonas sp. G5_S1_14_S5
TTATGTGCGTGGGGTAGGGGAGCGTTCTGTAAGCCGTTGAAGGTGGTCTGTAAGGGCTGCTGGAGGTATCAGAAGTGCGAATGCTGACATGAGTAACGATAAAGGGAGTGAAAAACTCCCTCGCCGGAAGACCAAGGGTTCCTGTCCAACGTTAATCGGGGCAGGGTAAGTCGACCCCTAAGGCGAGGCCGAAAGGCGTAGTCGATGGGAAACGGGTTAATATTCCCGTACTTCTTACAATTGCGATGGGGGGACGGAGAAGGCTAGGTGGGCCTGGCGACGGTTGTCCAGGTTCAAGTACGTAGGCGGAAAGTTTAGGTAAATCCGGACTTTC
>NZ_JBQKUM010000258.1:0-333 GCF_054968605.1 Pseudoalteromonas sp. G5_S1_14_S5
CAAATAAACAATCTGGTCGTACTGAAAGGTTAACGACTTTGATAGTTTTCGAACGACCTGCCATGCAAAAATATCGTCCAAATCTGCGGATGTTTCTCTAATAGGACGGTGCATGTCTTTTGGGTAATTGGCGAGTTTAGCAAAGCGTTGATTGAAGTCCGTAATGAAGTAGGGAAGCCAGGCATTGGCCTCTTTGATGGTGTTAATGCCTTGTAGTCGCACCTCTTTAATGAGGCGGTCTTGAAGTGTTAGGTTCGCTCGTTCTACTCGGCCTTTCGCTTGTGAGCTGTTCGCACAGATTAATTCGATGCCAAGCTCTTTTAGTATGCGTCC
>NZ_JBQKUM010000259.1:0-333 GCF_054968605.1 Pseudoalteromonas sp. G5_S1_14_S5
CATTCGGATCGTGGTCTGCAGTATTGCTCAGGTGTATATCAAGATAAATTGAAAATTAGCGGCATAATGCCTTCGATGACAGATGGTTATGACTGCTACCAAAATGCCTTAGCAGAAAGAATAAATGGGATCCTGAAACAAGAGTTCTTACTTGATAGGTGCAAGAATCTTGAGGAGCTTAAACGACTAGTAAAAGAGTCTATCAATATCTATAACAATATGAGGCCGCACCTCAGTCTCATGATGAAAACTCCAAATGAGGTGCATGAAAAAAGCCAACAGCTGGCGCTGTTGGCTTAGTAACAAACTGTCAACGTATTTTAGGACGAGACA
>NZ_JBQKUM010000260.1:0-332 GCF_054968605.1 Pseudoalteromonas sp. G5_S1_14_S5
CACTTGTTACCAAGTGCCGTCTCCCTTAGAACCCAGCGTGCAACTTTCACTGCACTAGGCTCAAGCCTCTACAAAGGCATCAAATGATACCCAGCAACTTATAAAGCAGTGAGAGCAGGTTCAATCCAAGAATTACGAGCTGGCCTTTTGTGTTTCCTCTTTCCCAAGTATTCTTGGTATTGAGGGTCGAAAGGTGTCACTGCGCTTCGGATCTTCACATGTCTTTCTATTGGCACTTTAGCTATCTGGAAAAGATTAAACTGGCAATCCATATCCTTTATCTTCTGCCAACCGTGAAACTGCCATTGGCCTTTACGGTTGATGAAGTATTT
>NZ_JBQKUM010000261.1:0-331 GCF_054968605.1 Pseudoalteromonas sp. G5_S1_14_S5
CTAACTGTCTTTTATTCATAACATTCTTTATTGAGGGCAGGCTTATAGCTATTTGGTGATTTTGCTTAGAAAGCACTTCACGATATGGCAAAGATACATCAAAAACATTTAGTTGACAATATCAACCATATTCAATAGTTCGTCATCGCTATTCATTTTTCGTATTGTAGACACAACTTTGCCGCCAAGTATCGCGGCAAAGGTATTAGAAGTGGTAAGTAAAGCTAAGGCTTCAATCCAGTATTGGCCTTAAAGAAGCACATCCACTTTATCATTTTCAATATTAAAGGAGCTCTTCACTGCCTAATGCTGATGGGTACCAAACTTCGAC
>NZ_JBQKUM010000262.1:0-326 GCF_054968605.1 Pseudoalteromonas sp. G5_S1_14_S5
AGCCAGTCACTAACAAGTGTTGCCTCGGTACAAACACTTATCGGTAGCCTAACAGTGATCCAAAATTATGCGGTAGATAATACCCAAACCGCGCCAAGCGTTACCGATTATATGGTGGTAGGCGTTACTGGTGTTGATGCCAATAATTTGAGTGAAGTGAATGGTCAGGTGGACAGTCAATCGTTGACCTCGATAGCAGCGATTCAGACTCGAACCGATAGTGTCAACGTGATTCAAAGCTACGCGGCCGATAATACGCAGCAAGTACCATCAGTGAGTGATTATGCCGACTTTGGTGTTACGGGTGTGGATGCCAACAACTTGGC
>NZ_JBQKUM010000263.1:0-323 GCF_054968605.1 Pseudoalteromonas sp. G5_S1_14_S5
TTCCTACTACCAATCGAAGACGTATTCTCGATCCAAGGTCGTGGTACAGTTGTAACTGGTCGTATCGAGCGTGGTATCCTACGTGTAGGTGACGAAGTAGAAATCGTTGGTATCAAAGAAACAACAGTAACTACTTGTACTGGTGTTGAAATGTTCCGTAAGCTTCTAGACGAAGGTCGTGCTGGTGAGAACGTTGGTGCACTTCTACGTGGTACTAAGCGTGACGAAGTTGAACGTGGCCAAGTACTATCTGCTAAAGGTTCTATCAACCCACACACTAAGTTCGAGTCTGAAGTATACGTACTTTCTAAAGACGAAGGCGG
>NZ_JBQKUM010000264.1:0-320 GCF_054968605.1 Pseudoalteromonas sp. G5_S1_14_S5
ATCAATCTGTGTGGACACTTATCGTGAATATCTTCGTATAAGGAGGTGATCCAGCCCCAGGTTCCCCTAGGGCTACCTTGTTACGACTTCACCCCAGTCATGAACCACAAAGTGGTGAGCGTCCTCCCGAAGGTTAAACTACCCACTTCTTTTGCAGCCCACTCCCATGGTGTGACGGGCGGTGTGTACAAGGCCCGGGAACGTATTCACCGTAGCATTCTGATCTACGATTACTAGCGATTCCGACTTCATGGAGTCGAGTTGCAGACTCCAATCCGGACTACGACGCACTTTTTGGGATTCGCTTACTCTCGCAAGTT
>NZ_JBQKUM010000265.1:0-316 GCF_054968605.1 Pseudoalteromonas sp. G5_S1_14_S5
TCCAGAGAGTAACCGAAAAGCCTCATTACGTTCCGCCCAGTTAGTAATCTTGCCCATGTCACCACCGTTCTAATTATCACAAAGAATTAGATCGCAGATCTTGGAAAAGGTTCAACTGATTTAAGCAACAACGCCGTTTAATTCTAGTATTTTTGTTAGTTGTGATTGTACTCATTTAATCTGGTGTCCAAAACTGCTGGGGCGAATCAGAGTTGAAGATGTATTGGCAGTAGCCACTAAAAATCGAACTTAGACACAAGAACGGTTCCTAATTGGGATCCGTTCTCAGTTGTGAGAGGACAGAATCCGATTCTTG
>NZ_JBQKUM010000266.1:0-296 GCF_054968605.1 Pseudoalteromonas sp. G5_S1_14_S5
CCAGCAGCGATGAATGCAACGGGCACAGGACTTGCGCAGCAATATCGCACTGCCTTGATTGGCTTGTCAGTACTTGGCGGTGGTGAAGCGCTTGCCAATGTGACACAAGATATTGCGACAGATTTGTCTGACAACTCGCTTAATGCCAATACAGCTAAAGCCTTGTACCTCAATACCCAAACTTGGCTTCGTCGTCATGGCATGACCGATCTGGCGCTCAATGTGCCTACCTATGGCCTCGATAGCGCCGCCCAACAAGCAGTGGATACCACACTCGCCAATGACACCACTTTGGC
>NZ_JBQKUM010000267.1:0-293 GCF_054968605.1 Pseudoalteromonas sp. G5_S1_14_S5
ATGCCTCAAACTCGTGAGCACATCCTACTTGGTCGTCAAGTTGGTATCCCTTACATCATCGTATTCATGAACAAATGTGACATGGTTGATGACGAAGAGCTACTAGAACTAGTAGAAATGGAAGTTCGTGAACTTCTTTCTGAGTACGAATTCCCAGGTGATGACCTACCAGTAATCCAAGGTTCTGCTCTTGGCGCACTAAACGGCGAGAAGCAATGGGAAGACAAGATCGTTGAGCTAGCTGAAGCTCTAGATTCTTACATCCCAGAGCCAGAGCGTGCAGTAGACCAACC
>NZ_JBQKUM010000268.1:0-275 GCF_054968605.1 Pseudoalteromonas sp. G5_S1_14_S5
CATTGGTGATGACGGCTACAGCAGCAACGCGGGACGTGTTCGTATTTACCAATTTATCAACGGCAGTTGGGATTATCAGACCCAGTTTACTGGCGGTAGCGGAAGCTCTTTTGGTTATTCTAATGCCGTATCCAGTAATGGTGAAGTGATTGCGGTGGGGGCGATTAGACAGGGCAGTACCGGTTATGTGTATGTGTATCGTCATAACGGCACTAACTGGGCGTTAGAGCAAAGTTTTCGTCACGCAAATTATGGCACAGACGATTATTTGGGTT
>NZ_JBQKUM010000269.1:0-274 GCF_054968605.1 Pseudoalteromonas sp. G5_S1_14_S5
CAAGGCGATCCAAGTTCTAGATTTTGTTGGATGTCGTCTTTTAGCCCAATGCCATAACGCATGAAATAGTTCGTGACCAACATATCTGAATACCTGCTTAGCTACGCAGTGGCGATAATAGTTCGACCACCCTCTAAGCTTTGGATTAATCAGTTTGATAAGGTCGTTCACCGGTAGGGTAACGTGCTTTTTGATGAGTCCGCGCAAGTTACTTAGGAACGTCAACGTGTTGGCCTTGCTCGGTTTGATGAGCAGTTTCCCTTTGTACTTCCTG
>NZ_JBQKUM010000270.1:0-274 GCF_054968605.1 Pseudoalteromonas sp. G5_S1_14_S5
TAGGAAGTACAAAGGAAAGCTGCTCATTAAACCGAGCAAGGCTAACACGTTGACGTTCCTAAGTAACTTGCGCGGACTCATCAAAAAGCACGTTACCTTACCGGTGAACGACCTTATCAAACTGATTAACCCAAAGCTTAGAGGGTGGTCGAACTATTATCGCCACTGCGTTGCTAAGCAGGTTTTCAGTTATGTTAGTCACAAACTATTTCAAGCGCTATGGCATTGGGCTAAAAGGCGACATCCAACAAAATCTAAAACTTGGATCGCCTTA
>NZ_JBQKUM010000271.1:0-265 GCF_054968605.1 Pseudoalteromonas sp. G5_S1_14_S5
ATGGTGATCGTAGCATCCTGCGAGTCATTACCATTCGCTCTGTCTTCTGCGGTGTAGGTGAATTGGCCAGAATCAATCACATTTTGCTCAGGCACATACGCTAAATACTGAATGTCACCTTCATCGATTGTGTCGTCCACATTCACGTCATTGCCATTGAACTGTAACTTGCCTTTAGAAGCATCAGGCAAGCTGGTGATGGTGATGGAGGTTAAGCTGTCGCCATCTTGGTCTGTTATCAAAAAGTCGCTGCTGGTAAAGGCTA
>NZ_JBQKUM010000272.1:0-260 GCF_054968605.1 Pseudoalteromonas sp. G5_S1_14_S5
CATTAAATCTCAAGTGTTGAACAAGCCCGAGCATTTATATAAATTGTGCGAACTGCTCTAGAAGGGTGGCGGCCTTGATGCTTTTCTCAAGGCGATCTTGGAAAGGCAGAGATTTCGACACATCATCCGGTGCGTTCTGTACGTCAGTTTTGCTATTTGCTACACCTGTATTTATTCATGGTTTACTAATGTTCGATTTTCCGAAACGCATTTTTTCCAAGAGCTTCTCAGGTTGAATTTTTACACGTGGCACTTTCTAG
>NZ_JBQKUM010000273.1:0-253 GCF_054968605.1 Pseudoalteromonas sp. G5_S1_14_S5
GCAAGAGAGTGGATTGATCTGACCAGTTAATTTTCCAGATTGGTATAATAAAGCAGCTAGACTGAACCATCTACACTGCAGACCGTACGCCAATAGAGCGTTGAATAATATAAATTTTAGACACAAAAAAGCCCGCTGATTTCTCAGCGGGCTTTCTAATGGTGGTGGAGGGATAGGGATTTGAACCCTAGAACCGCTATTAACGGTTGCCGGTTTTCAAGACCGGTGCTTTCGACCACTCAGCCATCCCTCC
>NZ_JBQKUM010000274.1:0-251 GCF_054968605.1 Pseudoalteromonas sp. G5_S1_14_S5
CAAATGTCATTCGATGTTCAGTTTTATCGTAAATACTACCCGTACTTTTCATAACTTGGAGTAGCAATTTTCAGCGAATATCAGTTAGCATGGTTCTTGGCATGGTATTGACTATAGTTTTACTTTTGGCGAAGTAAATTATAACTCTTTACCATGCTGTGTAAAAAACACTCACAAAAGATCAACACGCCCTAACTACTAGCTCCAAAAACTCTTCAAAATCGCCCTTATCAGACAGTCCTAAAGATCGC
>NZ_JBQKUM010000275.1:0-249 GCF_054968605.1 Pseudoalteromonas sp. G5_S1_14_S5
AACGACCATCCCATATTTCCCTTACCATGACAGGCAATGCCGTCAAACACCTTGTTTCTCTTAGCTCTGATGATATGACAGACTTCAATTTTGTTGAATCAATAAATTGAATACCTGTTGGCTTGCCCAATTTGGAAGTGAGATAAGAGCACATAGGAATAACAGCGCTTGCAGTAACACCGAGGAATCGCGTGTAGCTGAGCAGTTTAGGAAAATAGCAGCGTAGCTCTTTACTGACATAATTGAGAA
>NZ_JBQKUM010000276.1:0-246 GCF_054968605.1 Pseudoalteromonas sp. G5_S1_14_S5
ATGATGGAAATCACCGGCGGTGTCTACATTGATGAAGCAACGCGGATTTCGCTCAATAGCGGCACGCTAACCACGGTATTACCAGAGATTGGTCGCCGCGATGCTGTGACGGTGTCACCACTGACTGATATAGCAGCTAAAGTCGCGGCAACGGATCTGACTGTGGCAGGGATCAACAGCGCGAACGCCTTGATTGCCAGCACCTTCTTAGATTCGACTAATCCTGATGATGTGTTTGCGATTGCG
>NZ_JBQKUM010000277.1:0-245 GCF_054968605.1 Pseudoalteromonas sp. G5_S1_14_S5
CCACATGAGCTTGAACATGCTCCGTGAAGAACCAACCAAGCTAAGCATAGTGGAGAAGCAAAAGCGATGTATGATGAATACGTCAATGCTAGAGGCAGTATTAAGTGCTGGCTTTAGTCAGATGGCGAAAAACTAGGCACTCATGCGGTCGCCCTGTGTGTTGAGTGCTGATGGACAAATTTTGTCAAACAGAAAGATAAAGCGAGATACGCTTCTTGATACTATCCGCCAACTACCAGAGCAAA
>NZ_JBQKUM010000278.1:0-244 GCF_054968605.1 Pseudoalteromonas sp. G5_S1_14_S5
TCTTCAGCAGAGAGTCCTATGGGTTGATAGTAAGCAGTAGAGCGAGCAATACCGAGAAGCTCACACTGGCGTTTTATTGGCAATTGGGTGGATTTAACCAGCGAGCTCTTTCGCTGGGCTCGGTCTAACGACCGAGCACTTTGGCCAAAAAATCATTTTCCATGGTCAATTGGCCAATCTTGGCGTGCAGTTTATCTACTTCTTCAGAGTTGTCCTTACCTGACTGGCTTTCAGAGGTAAAAAT
>NZ_JBQKUM010000279.1:0-243 GCF_054968605.1 Pseudoalteromonas sp. G5_S1_14_S5
CCATAACGGCATGCATTTGACCGTTTTAAATAATGACTCGGAGTAAGGGTTATCGTTACTCACTCTAGGGCGAGAGTACGAGCTCATTACACCAAGATCATTCATCTTGGCTAACATTGTATAACTTCTCATAGGAGCACCATTATCAGAGTGCAGCACTATCCCTTTATTGACGCATTTCTCTTTCCAAATAGTACGTTGAAGTAAATCGGCTGCGTGCTCCCCAAGCTCTTGTTGGAACAC
>NZ_JBQKUM010000280.1:0-243 GCF_054968605.1 Pseudoalteromonas sp. G5_S1_14_S5
GGCGATGAAGGACGTATTAACTTGCGATAAGCCCAGATTAGACAGTAAAAGTCATTTGAGTCTGGGATTTCCGAATGGGGAAACCCACTTACATAAGTAAGTATCTTGTTGTGAATACATAGCAACAAGAGGCAAACCGGGGGAACTGAAACATCTAAGTACCCCGAGGAAGAGAAATCAACCGAGATTCCGAAAGTAGCGGCGAGCGAAATTGGATTAGCCCTTAAGCTTTTAATGAGACAG
>NZ_JBQKUM010000281.1:0-242 GCF_054968605.1 Pseudoalteromonas sp. G5_S1_14_S5
ATACTTTATCGAATGAGAACAGGTATTCCTTAGCGGGATCTACCCTCTGAGTTCGGAGGGTAGATCTCGCCATTCTTGTTCTCAGTCGGCTTTTGACTCAGTACAAGACCACGTTCAGTATCGTAGGCAGTGACCAATTGTAACGCTGTTTTTTTGTCATTTCGGTATGAGCCACGAAGCACTTTTCCATCGAATGCGATAATCGGCTTGTTTTGACTCTTGCGTTGTTCGTTAATCTAGAG
>NZ_JBQKUM010000282.1:0-241 GCF_054968605.1 Pseudoalteromonas sp. G5_S1_14_S5
AGGAGTTGTAGTCGGTTGCAAGGTGACGGTTTCTAGACGAGCGACTCCATCCTCCTCTACGCTGATTTGCACTTGTACGCCACTGCTGTATAAGCTGGTGTCGAAGGTTCCGGTAAGTGGGGTTAAGCTGTCACCATCAAGTACGCTGACGCTGACACTGCTGCCTGCTGGCACATAACCAGAGAACAAGGCAGTAAGATCAAGCGACCCTGTGCTGGTTTGTAAAATTTCTGGGAAGTAA
>NZ_JBQKUM010000283.1:0-237 GCF_054968605.1 Pseudoalteromonas sp. G5_S1_14_S5
CCGCCACTGTTGGCGTAGTGCTTGTGTTATCGAGGGCATAATTGACTAATGTCTCTAAGGCTGAGACCGCCGTTTGCACGCCTGAAAGTGAGGTTAGGGTGTTGTTGATAAGGGCGGTATTGATCACCGCCAGATTCACATCTTTGAGTTCATCAAAACCTGCGGTGTGATAGGTAGCAAGACTTGGCGCTGTGCTTGTGGTGCCATCGGCATAATCATCAAGGGCATTGATGGCAT
>NZ_JBQKUM010000284.1:0-235 GCF_054968605.1 Pseudoalteromonas sp. G5_S1_14_S5
CCAATATAATCTTTCTGATTCGTTGGGAGTTAGGCCACCGTTATACTGATGAGGCCTGAGTTGACAGTAATACCCGATAATATAGCGGGTGATTTCTTGTTGAGCTTCAGCAAAGCTACGATAACCTACTGTTGGCACCCATTCTGTCTTCAAGCTTCTAAAGAAACGCTCCATCGGCGCATTATCCCAACAGTTTCCTCGGCGAGATAGGCTCTGTTTTATTTGAAAACGCCAT
>NZ_JBQKUM010000285.1:0-234 GCF_054968605.1 Pseudoalteromonas sp. G5_S1_14_S5
CAATATTGCCGACGATGGAAACTGCACTTTGCTAAGAAAACGGCCAATGTGACCCCCACCATGACCTACATGGGTCGATACCTAAAGCGGCCACCGATATCGGCGTCTAGGTTACGACATGATTTCCAAGGAGGATTAGTGACATTTGATTATCTTAATCATAGGAATGGTCAGACGGAATCCCTCATTTTGAGTCCAGAAGCTCTGATAGAGCGCATGATTGAGCATATTCCT
>NZ_JBQKUM010000286.1:0-228 GCF_054968605.1 Pseudoalteromonas sp. G5_S1_14_S5
GAATCAGTTTGTCATTGACGCCGAAGCGGAAAGTTTGCCCATCAAAGCTCATGAAAGGGTCATGGCATTTCATAAAATACTTGATACCAGTAAAGCGCGTTCTGAGCGTATTCAAGCGCTGCAAGATTTGAATTTAGGTGTCTCTGATGATCTCGAGCAGCAAGATCTGATTGAAGTGCTTGATAATAACTCAATCGTCTCATTATCTGCATTGAAAGGTTTGGTGGG
>NZ_JBQKUM010000287.1:0-228 GCF_054968605.1 Pseudoalteromonas sp. G5_S1_14_S5
GCCACCAAGCCTTTCAATTCAGATAAAGATTCTGTCGCGTTATTATCAAGCACATCAATCAGATCCTGTTGTTCGGGATCATCGCTAACCACTAAATTTAAACGCTGCAGGGCTTGAACCCGCTCAGAACGCGGTATATTAGTATCGCGTAGTTTATGAAATGCCGTGACCCTTTCGTGGGCTTCAATGGCCAAATTTTCATTTTCAACATCAATAACAAACTGATTT
>NZ_JBQKUM010000288.1:0-225 GCF_054968605.1 Pseudoalteromonas sp. G5_S1_14_S5
TTATCATTTTTAGCGACAGTTGCCCCGTTTATCTTGATTGCATATGCTAACTATGTAAAACAGTATTGTTATTTAAGCCACATATACATGGCCACTTTCCCCACTCTGGAAAGTGGCTTTTTTTGTTTTGCCGTACCTTTGGTTATTGATGGTTTGCTAATTTAGCGAAAGCACTGACAAACAAATGTCCAATAATGGGTTGTGTGTAGCTGAACGTCTGTGTTT
>NZ_JBQKUM010000289.1:0-225 GCF_054968605.1 Pseudoalteromonas sp. G5_S1_14_S5
AGCCAAAAGCAGCGGTACTGCAAGCGAGCATCTTGGTGACGTTTTCAATGACGACGGTTCGGAGGTTTTCTCGGTACTTATTGAGGCAGTTCAGCCAAGTATCGTTGGCATTGAAGAGTTGTTTGATGGGCTTGTTCAGAAACATGGCTTATAGGATAAGCGATACATGCAAAGCACCCTAGTAAGTTGAGTCTCTTTGTTTTCGGCCGTAAGCCGCTCAGGCGA
>NZ_JBQKUM010000290.1:0-225 GCF_054968605.1 Pseudoalteromonas sp. G5_S1_14_S5
TTAGTGTTGATTCATGTTGACATTAAGATGGTGTTTTACTTTTCAGTAATCGGCATCGCAATAAAGAATTGCGTGCCCTGGTGGTGGAATTGGTAGACACAAGGGATTTAAAATCCCTCGACGTTCGCGTTGTGCCGGTTCAAGTCCGGCCCGGGGCACCATCTATTTAGTTGTTACCTTTCGGGGTAGGAATCAAAAGAGTTGTTCTCTTAAAACACTATTGAA
>NZ_JBQKUM010000291.1:0-224 GCF_054968605.1 Pseudoalteromonas sp. G5_S1_14_S5
CAATTCTTGATAATCAAGAAACTTAAGCAGAGCTATAGCGTAAAAACATTATGCGAAGTCTTCAATGTTCATCGAAGTAGTTATAACTATTGGTTAAAACGTCCAACGGCGATTAAGGCGGAAACAGTCAAACTTCGCAGTTTGGTTAGTGAGGCCCACGCAGCAAGCAATGCCTCTGCGGGTGCACGGACTATTGCAGATATAGTCACAAATCAGGGTGTAAA
>NZ_JBQKUM010000292.1:0-223 GCF_054968605.1 Pseudoalteromonas sp. G5_S1_14_S5
TAATAGATTAGGACCAATGATACCTTGTGAGACATTATCAGGTTTTTGAGCTTTCACTGTTTCTTTACAGTGGCGACATTGACCTGAAAATAAACGGTATTCAGTGATGTCGACCGTAGGTTTGGGAATATCAAAGACTTGATGCCGGTAGTACGGCCCACCATTAACATCGATATCAGACTGAGCACAACAAGGGCACACTTCAGGAAAACAATCGATAACC
>NZ_JBQKUM010000293.1:0-222 GCF_054968605.1 Pseudoalteromonas sp. G5_S1_14_S5
TGGAAAAGTTCATTTCAATTTAGATATTTGTGTAGAAGAGTCAGGTGCGACACTTCATGGGTAGGATTTGGGAAGACAGCCAATTGCTGAAATTGGTATGCTCTTCTGGCTGAAGAAAGATGCAGTATCAATATGAAGTATCAGCAATTGACTGAAGGTAAAAGATATCAGATTGCAGTCCTCTTAGAACAGGGTTTTCCAGTTAAAAACATAGCGCTCACC
>NZ_JBQKUM010000294.1:0-221 GCF_054968605.1 Pseudoalteromonas sp. G5_S1_14_S5
AAGATTTTAGCTACAACACCAGCACCTACAGTACGGCCACCTTCACGGATAGCGAAACGTAGACCTTCGTCCATTGCGATTGGAGCGATAAGCTCAACAGTCATTTGAACGTTGTCACCTGGCATTACCATTTCTACGCCTTCTGGTAGAGTGATGTCGCCTGTTACGTCAGTTGTACGGAAGTAGAACTGTGGACGGTAACCTTTGAAGAAAGGAGTGTG
>NZ_JBQKUM010000295.1:0-220 GCF_054968605.1 Pseudoalteromonas sp. G5_S1_14_S5
GGGCTTGTTGCAAAAACCTCACGAGCCGCCAGACTTTAACTATGATTCATCACTGAGCAATACGTTATGGTCAAGTCTGAATTCAAATGGCGACATTTCACCCCCGAAATTATCTTATGGTGTGTCCGTTGGTATGGCACTACCGCAATGAGCTATGCAAACCTCAGTGATATGTTGTCCGAACGAGGTGTATTCGTTAATCGCTCCACGATTTATCGTT
>NZ_JBQKUM010000296.1:0-219 GCF_054968605.1 Pseudoalteromonas sp. G5_S1_14_S5
AACGACCATCCCATAGTTCCTTTACCATGACAGGCAATGCCGTCAAACACCTTGTTTCTCTTCGCTCTGATGATATGACAGACTTCAATTTTTGTTGAATCTACAAATTGAATACCTGTTGGCTTACCCAATTTGGAAGTGAGATAAGAGCACATAGGAATAACAACGCTTGCAGTAACACCGAGGAATCGCGTGTAGCTGAGCAGTTCAGGAAAATAG
>NZ_JBQKUM010000297.1:0-216 GCF_054968605.1 Pseudoalteromonas sp. G5_S1_14_S5
AGTGTATTTCTTTGCTGAGGATCAGAAACGTCAATCGATAAATCTTCGTAATCCACAAACGTGGGTACTCGAGCACCTATACGTTGCTTTGCGTAATCATCAAAAATGGTATGAGGATGACGAGCGCTATCTCGTCCTGTATTTCTTTCTTCTTGATCACTTTTTCCATCGTTATCATCATCATCATCTAGGCTGTTGATTGTCGTATCTTGATCG
>NZ_JBQKUM010000298.1:0-210 GCF_054968605.1 Pseudoalteromonas sp. G5_S1_14_S5
TATATAGGAAGGCACCTATGCCTTCTGACGAATGTTCTCTTCCATACTCGACATCGTTATGAGCAAGGTGAATTGGATTATTCACGGTATTTTCGGCGAATGCACAGGTTACAAAAATCGTTCGATCGTTGTTTGAGCAAAGGTACAGGTGTGATGGTCAAGCGGTATCGAGGGCGATGCAAGTTACTGCTCAAACATAGAGAGAGCTTA
>NZ_JBQKUM010000299.1:0-208 GCF_054968605.1 Pseudoalteromonas sp. G5_S1_14_S5
TCAGCGTATCGACCAACGATGTGCTGCTTGGCGCCGCTTGGACCGGCGGCGTTTCAATGACTCTGGACACCAATACATTGCCGCTAGCATCAAGGTAGCGAATGGTTACACGCAATACAAAGCCCACATCATTGCTGGTTGGGGTGTAAGCGCTATCATTAGAGAGTTGCGATGTGGTGCCATCCGCTTCAACCCTTGACCAATCGTG
>NZ_JBQKUM010000300.1:0-207 GCF_054968605.1 Pseudoalteromonas sp. G5_S1_14_S5
TCCCTACCTTTTACGTGATATCGAAGTCACTTACCCAAACCAAGCTTGGGCGATTGACATCACGTATATCCCGATGGCTAAGGGATTCCTCTATTTAGTCGCCATTATCGACTGGTATAGCCGGAAGGTGCTGTCATGGCGGCTATCCAACACGATGGACACGAGCTTTTGTATCGAAGCTCTTGAAGACGCGCTTAAACATTATGG
>NZ_JBQKUM010000301.1:0-206 GCF_054968605.1 Pseudoalteromonas sp. G5_S1_14_S5
ACTTGGCGAAGTCGACGTTTATCTATCTCTTTAATGGTGTGCCAATGAACGCTCGTTAACTCGGATATATGCTTGATGGGAAGAAGAGGCAGTAGTTGTTCTATATAGCTTTTTAGGCGCTTCGTTATACGAGCATAAGGCTCCAACCAAGATAAAGCCTCTGTTTTTATGCCGCATTCACGGCACTTAATCCTTCGAGTTTGCAC
>NZ_JBQKUM010000302.1:0-205 GCF_054968605.1 Pseudoalteromonas sp. G5_S1_14_S5
ATGTTGGGCACATGTTAAGCGCAATCTTCAAAAAATGGCGGATTATAGTGGTGGTGGGCATACTTCTTATATAGGAAGGCACCTATGTCTTCTGACGAATGTTCTCTTCCATACTCGACATCGTTATGAGCAAGGTGAATTGGATTATTCACGGTACTTACGGCGAATGCACAGGCTACAAAAATCGTTCGATCATTGGTTGAGC
>NZ_JBQKUM010000303.1:0-203 GCF_054968605.1 Pseudoalteromonas sp. G5_S1_14_S5
GATTATCCCGAAAGATTGGCCACAACGTGTGTGGGAGCGTCAATGTAACGTGTTGATACTCACACTCAGGAAAGACATGTTGTTGCTTTCGTATCCACCGCTCTGTGGTTTTTATACCACAACTGTTGCAAAAGCGAGATTTACACGTCTGGTGAATGTATTTGTGATGGGTGCAGTCAGCATGACTGCATCGATACTCTTTA
>NZ_JBQKUM010000304.1:0-201 GCF_054968605.1 Pseudoalteromonas sp. G5_S1_14_S5
TGACTCAATGAATACTGATTACATTCTCTTTGCTTAATAAAAAGCCAAGTAATGTTGAATTGACTGTGCCGAATCTTACGATTCGAATTGGTCACTCAGTTCATTGAAATCAAGTTGAAACCGAAGTTTCATTTTTGATATTCATCAACGAGTGCCCACACAGATTGATAGGTTTAAATTGTTAAAGAGCTTTTCCTTTTC